>NZ_JBFAZW010000035.1:0-88561 GCF_040682015.1 Dactylosporangium sp. NPDC051485 | reverse complement strand
GCAGCGCGGGCAGCGCGGGCAGCGCGGGCAGCGCGGGCAGCGCGGGCAGCGCGGGGGCGACACGAGCCCGCAGGGCGGCCAAGGCGCGGCCATCCGAGGCGAGCAGGCGACCAGGTTCGGCCAGGGGCGCTCCCGTGGGCCACCCAAACACGAGCCCGGCCCGGCCGCCCGAGCACGGACCCGGCGGCGCGAGCACGGACGCCGCAGCCCGAGCACGGACCCGCGGCGGGCGGGTGGAGGCGGCGGGCGAGGGATGGTTAGCGGGTTTGTTCGAGCCAGGAGGCGTAGAGGCGGGCGTAGATGGAGGTGGGGTCGGTCAGGAGGTCGGCGTGCGGGCCTCGTTGGACGACGCGGCCGCGGTCGACGACGATGACCTCGTCGGCGGACTGGGCGGTGCTCAGGCGGTGGGCGATGGCGATGGTGGTGCGGCCGCGGGTCACGGTGTCCAGGGTGCGCTGGAGGCGGACCTCCGTGGCCGGGTCGACGGCGCTGGTGGCCTCGTCCAGGACCAGCAGGTCGGGGTCGGCGACGTAGGCGCGGGCCAGGGCGACCAGCTGGCGCTCGCCGACCGACAGGGCCTCGCCGCGCTCGCCCACCTGGGTCCGCAGGCCCGACGGCAGGGAGTCGAGCCAGTCGGTCAGGCCCAGCTCGGCGAAGGCGCGGGTGAGGTCGGCGTCGGTCAGGCCGGGGCGGGCGAAGCGGACGTTGTCGGCGATGGTGGCGTCGAAGAGGAAGCCGTCCTGCGGGACCATGACGACCCGGCTGCGCAGGGAGTCGAAGCGCACGTCGGACAGCGGCACGCCGCAGAGCAGCACGCGGCCCCTGGTCGGGTCCATGAGGCGGGTCAGGAGCTTGGCGAAGGTGGTCTTGCCGCTGCCGGTCTCGCCGACCACGGCGACGCGGGTGCGGGCGGCGACGGTCAGGTGGACGTCGGTGAGCACCTCGGGGCCGCCGGGGTAGGCGAAGTGGACGTGCTCGAAGCGCACGTCGATCGGGCCGTCGGGCAGCGCGCGGCCAGCCGGGCCGGGGTCGGCCACGTCGGGCTCGGTCTCGATGACGTCGAGCACCCGGCGCCAGCCGGCGATCGCATTCTGGGCCTCGTTGAGCACCTCGGTGGCGACCTGCACCGGCTGGACGAACAGCGTGGCCAGGAACAGGAACGCGGTGAGCTGCCCGACGGTGAGGTGGCCGCCGACGCCGAGCAGCGTGCCGGCCACGACCACCCCGGCCAGGGCCAGGCCGGCGGCCAGCTCGCCGAAGCTCATGCTGACCACGTTGTTGGTCTGCGCCCGGAACTGGGCGCGGCGGCTGCGCTCGATCGCGCCGTCGAGCCGCTCGGCGGTGCGGCGCTGGATGCCGTGGGCGCGCACGACCGGGGCGCCCACGACGCTCTCGGCGATGACGCCGAGCATGGCCCCGACGCTCTCGCGGACCTCCAGGTAGAGCACGCTGAGCCGCCGCTGGAAGAACCGCACCACGAAGACCAGCGGGGCGAAGGCGGCGAAGACCACCAGGGTCAGCTGCCACGAGTACACGAACATGACGATCGTGGTGACCGTGAGCTGGCCCAGGCTGACCACGAACAGCAGCCCGCCGAACTGCAGGAACTGGCTGATCTGGTCCACGTCGCCGGTGACCCGGGAGACGAGCGCGCCGCGCCGCTCGGACTGCTGGTGCAGCATCGACAGGTCGTGGATGTGCCGGAAGGTGCGGGTCCGGATGCTGGCCAGGGCCGTCTCGCTGACGGTGAAGAGCCGCACGTTCATGAAGTAGGCGCTGATCATCGTCACGAACAGCACGCCCGCCGTGATGCCCACGATGGTGCCGATGAGGCCGAGGTCGGGCCCGCCTTGCGCGCGGATGCCCCGGTCGATGCCCTGCTGGATGGCGACGGGCACGGCGACCCGGCCGGCGGTGGCCAGCAGCGCCAGCCCGAGCGTGCCGGCCAGGCCGGTGAACAGCTCGGGCGACAGCGCGAGGCCGCGGCGCAGGATGGAGGTCCGCGAGACGCTCTCGACGGTGGTCATGCGGTCACGCTCTCCTCGTCGAGCCCGTCCGATGCGCGGTCCAGGCCGTCGTCGAGGCGGTCGGCGTCGAAGGCGTGCTCGCGCTCCCGCTCCTCCTCGGCCTTCTCGTAGGCGGTGACCAGGTCGGCGTAGCCGGGCGCGGTCTCCAGCAGCTCGGCGTGGGTGCCGCGGGCCACCACCCGGCCCCGCTCCAGGTAGACCACCTCGTCGGCCAGCGCGATGGTGGCCCGCCGGTAGGCCACGACCAGGATCGAGGCCGCCCGGGTGGCGCCGTCGGCCCGCCGCAGCGCGGCGAGGATGGCGGCCTCCACCCGCGGGTCGACGGCGCTGGTCGCGTCGTCGAGCACGAGCAGCTGGGGCGAGCCGGCCAGGGCGCGGGCGATGGTGAGCCGCTGCCGCTGGCCGCCGGACAGGGAGGTGCCGCGCTCGCCGACGGTGGTGTCGAGCCCGTCGGCGAGGTGCCCGACGAACCCGTCGGCCTGGGCCAGGCGCAGGGCCCGCCAGGCCGTGCCGTCGTCGATGCCGGCCCGGTCGAGCGTGACGTTGCCGCGGATGGTGTCGTCGAAGACGAACGGCACCTGGGCGACCAGCGCGGTGCTGCCGACCAGCGCGTCCTGGGTCAGCTCGCGCAGGTCGGCGCCGTCGAGGGTGACGGTGCCGGCGCCGGGGTCGACGAGCCGGGCGGCCAGCGCCGCGACGGTCGACTTGCCGGAGCCGGTCGGGCCGACGAGCGCGACCGTGCGCCCGGCCGGCACCTCGAACGTGACGCCGGAGAGCACGTCGGGGCCGTTGCCCTCGGCGTCGGTGTAGGCGAAGCGGACGTCGGTGAAGCGCAGGGCGGCCGGGCCGGTGCCGGTCAGGGCGGTCTCGCCGTAGACGGTGTCGCCCTCGGCGTCGAGCACGTGGCGGATGCGCTCCCAGCCCACGACGCTGCGGGGCAGCTCGGCGAGGACCCAGCCGATCGCCCGGACGGGGAAGGCGAGCACGGTGAACAGGAACGTGACGCTGACGACGTCGCTGACCCCGGTCGCGCCCTGCTGGTAGCGCCAGGCGCCGACGAGCAGCACGGCGAGCGTGCCGAAGCTGGGCAGCGCGTCGAGAACCGGGTCGAACAGGGCCCGGATCCGCCCGACCCGGATGGTGGCGTCGCGCAGTTGCACCGCCTTGTCCGCGAACCGCTCGGTCTCCGACGCCTCCCGGCCCATGGTCTTGACCACCAGCGCGCCGTCGAAGCTCTCGTGCGCCACCGCGCTGACCTCGGCCCGCAGCTGCTGGGCCAGGGCGACCCGGGGCGACATGCGGCGCGAGTAGGCCACGTTGACCCCGAGCAGGGCGGGGAAGATCGCCACGCCGACGAGGGCCATGGCCCAGTCGGTGAGGAACAGGGAGACGACGGCGGCGACGAGCATGACGATGGTGCCGACCGCGAACGGGAACGGGGCGATCGGATACCACGCCGACTCCACGTCGGCGTTGGCGTTGGACAGCAGGGTGCCGGTCGGGTGGCGCTGGTGCCAGGCCAGCGGCAGGCGCAGGTAGCGGCGGGTCACCGCGCGCCGGTACTTGGCCTGGAGGTTGAACTGCATCGCGCCGGCCCCGAGCCGGCGGCCGAGGATGCCGAGGATCTTGCCGAGGCTGACCGACAGGATGGCGAGGCCGCCCAGCAGCAGCGTGCCGGTGGCGACGCGGCCGTGGTCGAAGGCCGGGACGACGATCCGGCCGACCACCGCGCCGGAGACGAAGGCGGTGGTGATGGTCAGGAGGCTGAACAGCACGCTGCCGGCGACCGAGACGGCGAACATGTGAGGCTCGTCACGCACGGCGTGCCCCAGCACCCGAAGGCCCTTGCCGAGCACCTTGCCGCTGGTCACATCAGCCCCCACTTCGGTCCGCCGGTAAGCCATCCCGGCGCAGGCCAACCTTACCGACGACCTACGACAGTTTCGGCGCTAGCGTTATGGACATGACTTCCTTCGCCCGTGCCGAGCGGGCGGCGCTCGCCGACGTGCTACTGGCCGCCGGCCCCGACGCGCCCACCCTGTGCGAGGGCTGGGCCACCCGCGATCTCGCCGCGCACCTGGTGCTGCGCGAGCGCCGGCCCGACGCGGCGGCCGGCATCATGATCAAGCCCGTGGCCGGGCACACGCGCAAGGTCCAGGACCGGCTGGCCGCCGGCGACTACGCCGCACTGGTGGGCAAGGTGCGCACTCCCCCGCCGCACCTGCGCCCCGGGTTCGCCGAGGAGGCGATGAACCTCATCGAGTTCTTCATCCACCTGGAGGACGTGCGCCGGGCCGCGCCGGGCTGGACGCCACGGGAGATTTCCGGGTCGTACGCCCAGGCCCTCGCCGGTCGCGTCAAGACCTCGGCCCGCCTGTCCGCCCGCCGGTTCCCGGCCCGCATCGAGGTCGGCGGCCCGGGCGTCGCGCCGTTCACCGCCGGGCGCGGCGACGACTCGGCCCCGCGCGTGTCGGTCCAGGGCGCCCCCGGCGAGCTGCTGCTCTTCTTCACCGGCCGGCAGTCCGTCGCCGGCGTGAGCATCGCCGGACCGGAGGATCTGGCCGAGAACCTCAGAGGGGCACGCCTGGGCATCTGAGGTACCGCTGGGTCTTGAATCTGGTCTCAGACAAGGGATCCAGCGGGTTGCTCACGTTTCGGTTTCGGGTCTAGCCGGTAACGGGATCGACGGTTTACCGTCTGGTAACCGACAGACGTGATGGCTGTCACGGCCCGGAAGGCCCGACCATGACCCAGACCCAGCGGCTCGAATTGCCGTACCGCTCGATCCCGGACATGTTCCTGCACCGTGTGGCCGAAACCCCCGACGCCCGCGCCTTCGGCCGTCCTGCCCCCGATGCCGACGCCGAGCCCATCTGGATGACCTGGAGCGAGGTCGGCGAGCAGGCCCGCGCGATCGGCGCCGGCCTGACCACCCTGGGCATCGCTCCCGAGGACCGCGTGGCCGTGCTGTCGAGCACCCGGCTCGACTGGATCCTCGCCGACCTCGGCATCATGCTGGCGGGCGCCGCCACGACCACGGTCTACCCGACGACCGAGCCCGAAGAGGCCGTGTACATCGTCGGCGACTCCGGTTCCAAGGTGCTCTTCGCCGAGAACGCGGAGCAGGCGGCCAAGCTCGACGGCGCGGACCTTCCCAACCTGACGACGGTCGTGCTGTTCGACGGCGCTCCCCGCGGTACCGAAGCCATCAGGACCATGACCCTGGCGGACCTGGAGGCGGCCGGGCGGGCGGCGGCCACGGCGGACCCGGGCCTGATCGACCGGATCGTCGAGGGCATCGGCGGCGACCGGCTCGCCACCCTCATCTACACGTCGGGCACCACGGGCCGGCCGAAGGGCGTCGAGCTGCTGCACGCGGGCTGGGTGTGGCAGGGCAGGACGCAGCAGGACACGGGCGTGCTCACCAAGACCGACCTGCAGTACCTCTGGCTGCCCCTCTCCCACTCGTTCGGCAAGACACTGCTGTGCGGGATCCTGTACGTCGGCGTGCCCACGTACGTCGACGGCCGGGTCGACAAGCTCATCGACAACCTCGGCAGGGTCCGCCCGACGCTCATGTGCGCCGCGCCGCGGATCTTCGAGAAGGTCTACAACCGCGTGGTCACCGGCGCGCAGGCCGACGGCGGCGCGAAGTTGAAGATCTTCACCTGGGCCGTCGGGGTCGGCAAGCGGGCCTCCGCCGAGCGGCTGGCCGGGCGCGAGCCGGGCGGGCTGCTGAAGGTCCAGTCCGCGCTCGCCGACAAGCTGGTCTTCGGCAAGCTGCGGGCCCGCCTCGGCGGCCGGATGCGCGCGATGGTCTCCGGCTCGGCGCCGCTGTCCCCGGAGATCGGCGAGTTCTTCTTCGCCGCCGGCCTGCCCATCCTGGAGGGGTACGGGCTGACCGAGACCTCGGCGGGCTCCTTCGTCAACCGCGACGGCAAGGCGCGTATCGGCACGGTCGGCCAGGCGCTCGGCGACCTCGACATCAAGCTCGACACCGACGGCGAGGTGCTGCTTAAGGGCACGCCGATCATGCGGGGGTACCACAACCTCCCCGACGAGACCGCCGCCGCGTTCACCGACGACGGCTGGCTGCGCACCGGCGACATCGGCGAGCTGGACGACCAGGGCTACCTGCGCATCACCGACCGCAAGAAGGACCTGATCAAGACCTCCGGCGGCAAGTACGTCGCCCCCAGCTACATCGAGGGCCTGTTCAAGTCCGTGTGCCCGTACACCTCGCAGGCCGTTGTGGTCGGCCAGGCCCGCAACTACGTGACCATGCTGATCACCCTCGACCCGGACGCGATCAAGGCGTGGGCCGGCGGCACGGCGCTGGCCGGCAAGTCGTACGCGGAGATCGCCTCCTCCAAGGAGGCCGAGGAACTGGTCGCCGGCTACGTCGCCGAGCTCAACACCAAGCTCAACCGCTGGGAGACGGTCAAGAAGTTCACCGTCCTCTCCCGCGACCTGTCCATCGAGGACGGCGAGCTCACCCCCTCGCTCAAGGTCAAGCGCCGCGTCGTCGAGAAGTCCTTCGCCGGCGACATCGACCGGATGTACGCGGGCTCGCTCGCGGAGATATAGACCTCGCTCACACCCCACAGTGTCGTGGCCCCCGGGAACCGCCATCCCCGGGGGCCACGACGCATCCCGGCGCGGGGCCGGGGCGGCCTGGTCAGGCCACCACGGTCTGGGCCGACCAGGAGTGGCGGCGGGGGCGGTCCAGGTCCGCGCGGGCCGCGGCCAGCCGGCGCACGGCCTCGACGAGGTCGGCCTCCGGCAGCGTGTACGGCAGGCGCATGAAGCGCTCCATCGTGCCGTCGGCGCCGAAGCGCGGCCCCGGGGCGACGCGCACCCCCAGCTCCTCGGCCGAGCGGGCGAGGGCGCTGGACACCGGGGCGTCGAGCTCGGCCCAGATGACCATGCCGCCGCGGGGCAGGGCGAAGCGCCACCCCGGCAGCTCCGCGCGCAGGGCGGCGGCCAGGGTGTCGCGCTGGACGAGCAGCTGCTTGCGGCGGGCCGAGACGATCGACTCGCGGTGCTGCAGCAGGCGGGCGGCCACGAGCTGGTCCAGGACCGGCGAGGCCATGTCGACGCCGACGCGGGCGGCGGCCAGCCGGGCGATCAGCGGGGCCGGGCCGCGGACCCAGCCGATGCGCAGGCCGCCCCAGTAGGCCTTGCTCATGCCGCCGATGGTGAGCACGCGCGCGGTGCGGTCGAAGGAGGCGACCGCGGGGGGCAGGCTCAGGTCGGGCTCGAGGGCCAGGTCGACGAAGGACTCGTCGATGATCAGGTCGGTGCCGGCGGCGTGGGCGGTGGCGGGGAGGCGCTCGCGCAGGGCGGCCGGCATCAGGTGGCCGGTCGGGTTGTGGAACTCCGGGATGAGGTACGCGACGCGGGCCTGGGCGGCGCGGATCGTGGAGAGCAGCAGGTCGGCGTCCCAGCCGTCGGGGCCGATCGCGTACGCGCTCATGCGGGCCCTCGCGGCGATGAAGGCACTCAGCGCGTTGGGGTAGGTCGGCGTCTCGACCAGGGCCCGCTGGCCCGGGGCGACCAGCAGGCGCAGGAGCAGGTCGAGGGCCTGCTGCACGCCACCGGTGATCATGACCTGGTCGGGGTCGGTGTGCAGGCCGCGCTCGGTGTACTGGCGGGCGATCGCCTCGCGCAGGACCAGCATTCCGGAGGGCTGGTAGCCGGGGCCGCAGAGGTACGGCTCCAGGTCCGCGACGGCGTCGGCGGCGGCCACCTGCAGCTCCGGCGGGGCGGGCATCGCGGCGCAGCCCAGGTCGATCAGGCCGGCGTCGTCGCTCGGGGTCCAGAGTCCGGAGGTGCCGACGCGGTGGCCCGCGGGCAGCTCGGTCCAGCTCCCGGCGCCGCGGCGGCTGGACACGTGCCCGCTCTCGCGCAGTTCCCGATAGGCGGCGGTCACGGTGGTACGGCTGATCCCCAGCGCCGCCGCCAGCTCGCGCTCGGCGGGCAGCCGCACGCCCAGCGCCAGGCGGCCGTCGATCAGCAGGCCGCGCACGGCGTTGGCGAGGATCACGTACTCCGGGCGGCGCCCGGCGGGGCCCCGCACCCCGACGGCGACCTGCCAGGCGTTGAGCATGCGGGCCAGTTGGGCACCCCTGACGATCGCTGACAAGGCCAGTCCCCCTAATTGGCTCTCACACCCGGCTGATTGGCCCCAGACTGGCATGCGCCGGCTCCGCGGGCAAGTCCAATTTCCGGACCCGGGGCGGGATGGCGCCGAGCAGCACCCCGCCGAGGATCGCCGCGCCGCCGGCCAGGTCGTACCAGTGGACCCGCTCGTGCAGGAACACCGCCGCCGACAGGATCGCGAAAACCGGCGCCAGCGCGGCGAAGGGCGCGACGGTGCCGGCGCCGTACCGGGTGATCAGCCGGCCCCAGACGCCGAAGCCGAAGAGCGTGGCGAGATAGGCGACGTAGGCGATGGCGCCCACGGCGACGAGGTCGAGACCCCGCAGAGCCTGGATGTCGTACCGCGGGCCGTCGATCGCCAGCGTCAGCCCGACCAGCGGCAGGGTGGCCACCGCGCTCACCCAGACCAT
Source organism: Dactylosporangium sp. NPDC051485 (assembly GCF_040682015.1). NCBI lineage: Bacteria > Bacillati > Actinomycetota > Actinomycetes > Micromonosporales > Micromonosporaceae > Dactylosporangium > Dactylosporangium sp. NPDC051485. The sequence continues at coordinate 79,962 of NZ_JBFAZW010000035.1, read as the reverse complement.
GAAGTTGAGCATGTCGGTGGCGGCGGCCTTGCGCATGGCCACGTTGGCCAGGCCCCACGCCGCACCGGCGGCCACCACCAGCAGGAACGCGCCCAGGGGCCGGTCCAGGCCGAGCTGGGTGGCGATGAGCACGATCCCGGCCGCAGCCAGCACCACGCCGGCGATGCGCCTCGGGCCCGGGCGGTCACGCAGCAGTACCGCCGCGAACACCAGCGTGAAGACGGCCTGGCTCTGCAGGACTAGGGCCGACAGGCCGGCCGGCAGCCCGGCCGCCATGCCCGCGAAGAGCAGCGAGAACTTGACCACGCCGAGCGCGATGCCGGTGGCCACGACCCAGCGCCACGGCACCTTCGGGCGGCCGACCAGGAACACCGCGGGCAGGGCGGCCACGCCGAAGCGCAGCGCGCAGAACAGCAGCGGCGACATGCTGTCCAGCCCCACGTCGATGACGACGAAGTTGACGCCCCAGATGACGGTCACCAGGATCGCCAGGGCCAGATCGCGAGGTCTCATGGCTTCGATGATTGGCCTGCGAATCGTGAAGTACCATCGAAAAGTTCTGCATCGTGGTTTTAGTATTGCTTCATGCTTGACCTTTCGCGGCTCCAGGCGCTGCGCGCGGTGCAGACGTTCGGCACGGTCACGGCCGCGGCGGGGGCGCTGCACATCACGCCGTCGGCGGTGTCCCAGCACCTCGCGAAGCTGGAGCGGGAGACGCGGACCACGCTCGTGGAGAAGGACGGGCGGCGGCTGCGGCTCACCGAGGCCGGCCGGGTCCTCGCCGAGCACGCGGGCCGGGTGCTGGCCGCGGTCGAGGAGGCCGAGGCGGCGCTGGCCGCGCACCAGGAGACGGTGTCGGGCCGGCTCAGCGTCTCGTCATTCCCGACCGCCTGCCGCGGGCTGCTGCCGCACACGCTGCGCCGGCTCTCCGCCGAGCACCCCGACCTGGAGCTCACCCTGCTGGAGACCGACCGGGACGCGAGCTTCGACGGCATCCTGCGCGGCATCATCGACATCGCGCTCATCGATGAGTGGCTGGAGATCCCGGTGACGTTCCCGCCCGGGGTGGCCAACGTCGAGCTCGGGCTGGACGTCGGGGACCTCATGCTGCCGGCCGGGCACCCGCTCGCGTTCGGGGCCGGGCCGATCACGCTGGAGGAGGTGCGCGAGGAGCGCTGGATCGGCTCCCAGCCGGGCACGGTCTGTCACGAGTGGCTGCTGCGCATGCTGCCCGGGCTGCAGCCGTCGATCCTGGTCAACGAGTTCGAGACGCAGCTGACCTTCGTCGCCCAGGGGCTCGGCGTGGCGTTCGTGCCGCGGCTGGCCCGCGCGTCGCTGCCGGCCGGCGTGGTCGCCCGGCCGGTGAGCCCCGAGGCGGCACGCCGGGTGTCGGTCGCGTGGCGGGCGGCGGCCTCCGGTCGCCCGGCGATCGGGGCCACCGTGGCGGCCCTGCAGAACGCCTGGCGGCACCGCCCGAGCTCGGCCGCGCCGATGTCCCAGCTCCCCGAATGGGTGCCTGGGCGGGACGTCATTCACGTGGTGTGACCGCAGGTCAGCCGGCCGGCCCGGGCGCCGCTCCGGCAGGGTGTTCACTCACGGTGTTCACTTCTGCACGATTCCGGGCCACCCCTTACATTCATTGATATGGCCCTCTTCCGTTCCCGGACAGCGACCGGCGCAGGTGTCCTGGCCACGCTGCTCCTGGTGCTCGTCTTCGGCAACCAGATCTTCACGGAATGGGTCGACCGCCACAGCGATGGGTCGACCGTATGGGGATTCTTCCTGCGCATGCTGGCCTGGCCGCGGTGGTGGATCACGCCGCGGGACGACTCGGGAGCCGCCGCCCGGGAACTCCTCGCCAATGACCTGCGCGCGCTGCTGCTGATCCTCTTCGTCGCGCTGGTGCTCTCCGTTGCCGCGAAGACGGTGGCGGGCGGCGCCGGTGCAGTCGTCGTCGGATGGGCGGCGCTGATCTTCGCCGCCGCCCTGGCCGCGTTCACCACCACGTTCATCCTCGCCAGCCCCACGATGCTCAGCGCGCTGCAGGGCGCGACGGGCGCATCCGGATACGGCCTCTGGGTCGGCTGGATCGTCGGCATCGCCGTCGCCGCCGGCAAGAAGGCCGGCTGACGCAAGGGCCGCCAACGGACCCCGGCCCGTTGGCGGCTGGCGCGGGTCGCCGCGACCCGGGCCGGTGGCCCGCCGGTCAGCGGGTCGGGTGGCCGGCCTCGCGCAGCGCGGTCTTGACGTCGCCGATGGCCAGCTCTCCGAAGTGGAACACGCTCGCGGCGAGCACGGCGTCGGCGCCGGCGTCGACCGCGGGCGCGAAGTCGGCCACCTTGCCGGCCCCGCCGCTGGCGATCACCGGGATGGTCACCACCCCGCGGACCGCGCGGATCAGCTCGAGGTCGAAGCCGTCCTTGGTGCCGTCGGCGTCCATCGAGTTGAGCAGGATCTCGCCGGCGCCCAGCTCGGCCACCCGGGCCGCCCACTCGACCGCGTCGAGCCCCGCCCCGCGGCGCCCGCCGTGGGTGGTCACCTCGAAGCCGCTGGGCTGGCCCTCGGAGCGGCGCACGTCCAGCGACAGCGTCAGCACCTGGTTGCCGAACCGGTGGGAGATCTCGGCGATGAGCTCCGGCCGGGCGATCGCGGCGGTGTTGACCCCGACCTTGTCGGCCCCGGCGCGCAGCAGCGTGTCCACGTCGCCGACGCTGCGCACGCCGCCCCCGACGGTCAGGGGAATGAAGACCGTTTCCGCGGTACGGCGAACCACGTCCAGCATCGTCGCCCGGCCGTCGGACGAGGCGGTCACGTCGAGGAAGACCAGCTCGTCGGCGCCCGCGGCGTCGTAGGCGGCGCCGCGCTCGACCGGGTCGCCGGCGTCGCGGAGGTTGAGGAAGTTGACGCCCTTGACCACCCGCCCGGCGTCCACGTCCAGGCAGGGAATCACCCGCACCGCGACGGTCACGCGGACTCCTGCAGCACGTCGAGGGCCTCGGCGACGTTGAAGGCCCCGGCGTACAGCGCCTTGCCCACGATCACGCCCTCCACCCCGGCGGGCTCGAGCGCGGCGAGCTGGCGCAGGTCGTCGAGCTTGGACACGCCGCCGCTGGCGATCACCGGCTTCTTCGTCCGGCCGGTGACCTCGAGCAGCAGGGTCAGGTTGGGGCCGGTCAGCGTCCCGTCGCGCATCACGTCGGTCACCACGTAGCGGGCGCAGCCGGCCTTCTCCAGCCGGTCGAGCACCTCGAAGAGGTCGCCGCCCTCCTTGGTCCAGCCGCGGGCGGCGAGCTGGTGGCCGCGCACGTCCAGGCCGACCGCGACCTGGTCGCCGTAGGTGGCGCAGACGTGGTCGCACCAGTCCGGGTTCTCCAGCGCCGCGGTGCCGAGGTTGACCCGGGTGGCGCCGGTGGACAGGGCCGCCTTCAGCGAGGCCTCGTCGCGGATGCCGCCGGACAGCTCCACCTGCACGTCGAGGCGGCGCACCACGTCGGCCAGCAGGGCCGCGTTGGAGCCGCGCCCGAACGCCGCGTCCAGGTCGACGAGATGGATCCACTCGGCGCCCTGCCGCTGCCAGGCCAGGGCGGCCTCGAGCGGGTCGCCGTAGGTGGTTTCGCTGCCGGCGGCACCCTGGACGAGACGGACCGCCTGGCCGTCGGCGACGTCGACGGCGGGCAGGAGCTGCAGAGCCATGAGTTTCAGATCCTTCGGTCAAATACGACGATCGAGGACGAGCACGGTGAGCGCCGGGGTGGCGACGATGAGGATCGCGCTGATGCCGATCCGGGCCGGCCAGGAGTCGAGCGACATCCAGACCAGCACGAGCACGGCCAGCACGAGAATGGCGATGATTGCGCGCTGCTTGCGGGAGCGACGAGCGAAGATCTTACCGGTCCGCCCGACGTGGACCTTGGGCACCAGCCGCCGCATCGCGGCCCGGCGCGCCCGTTTGCGCTCGTGGCGGCGCATGCGCTCGGCGCGCTCCGCCTCCAGCAGAGCGCGCCGCTTCGCCCGCTCCTTGCTCAGAGCGTCCCCAGCCAGTTCGCGAGCAGGGTCGCCCCCGCGTCGCCGGACTTCTCGGGGTGGAACTGGGTGGCCCGCAGCACGTCGGTCTCGAACGCCGCCACGAACGGCTCGCCGTGCACGCCGGTGGCGACCCGCACCCCGGCCTCGGCCTGCGCGTCGATCACCGTCGAGGCGTAGGAGTGCACGAAGTAGAAGCGGGTGTCCTCCGGCAGGCCGGCGCCGAGCACCGAGCCCTCCGGCCAGGCCACCGTGTTCCAGCCCATGTGCGGCACCACCGGCGCCTGCAGCCGGGTCACCGTGCCCGGGGCCAGGCCCAGGCCCTTGGTGACCACGCCGTGCTCCTCGCCGGCGTCGAACATGATCTGCATGCCGACGCAGATGCCGAGCACCGGCGCGCCGGCCCGGACCCGCTCGGCGATGGCCGGGGCGGCGCCGAGCGCGTCGACGCCGGCCATGCACGCCGCGTAGGCCCCGACGCCCGGCACCACCAGGCCGTCGGCCCGGGCCGCCTTGCCGAGGTCCGAGGTCACCTCCACGTCGGCGCCGACCCGGGCGACGGCCCGCTCCGCGGAGCGCAGGTTGCCGGAGCCGTAGTCGAGGATGACCACCTTCTTCGCCACCACAGCTCCTTCAGCTCTCCAGCCACAGCAGGCCGCCGGCCGCGGACAGCACGGCCAGCGCCAGCGTGATCACGAACGGCACCTTCGACTTGCTCTGCTGCCGCAGCGACAGCGCCCCGCCGAGCAGGAGGCCGGCCAACGCGAGCAGCGCGATGCTCACAGCGCGCCCTTGGTGCTCGGCACCGCGCCCGCGTTGCGGGGGTCGATCGCGCAGGCCTGGCGAAGCGCCCGGGCGACCGCCTTGAACTGGGCCTCGACGATGTGGTGGGCGTCGGGCTGGGCGCCGTGGCGGCCGGCCCGCAGGATGCTCACGTGCAGCGTGACCCGGGCCGAGTGGCCGAAGGACTCCCAGATGTGCCGGGTCAGGCTGGTCGGGTAGTTGCCGCCGATGTGCGGGGCGATGTTGGCCGGCTCGTCGTGCACCACATACGGGCGGCCGGACAGGTCGACCACCGCCGAGGCGAGCACCTCGTCCAGCGGGACCTGGGCGTGGCCGTACCGCGTCACGCCGGCCTTGTCGCCGAGCGCCTCGGCGAACGCGGCGCCGAGCGCGAGGGCGGTGTCCTCGACGGTGTGGTGCGCGTCGATCTCCAGGTCGCCGACGGTGTGCACGCGCAGGTCGAAGCCGCCGTGCTTGGCGATCTGGTTGAGCATGTGGTCGTAGAAGCCCACGCCGGTCGAGATCTCCCCGACGCCGGTGCCGTCGAGATCCAGCTCGACGAGGACCTTGGTCTCCTTCGTGACCCGCTCGACCCGGGCGGTACGACGCACGTTGTCATCTCCGTTTCGCTCCGGCGACGCCATGCGCCCCGACTGTGGTTCCCCGCTTCGCTCCGAACCGCTCACAAGAGCTCCTCGAGTGCGCTCAGGAAGGCTGTGGTCTCCTCGGGCGTGCCGGCGGTCACGCGCAGCCAGCCGGGCAGCCCCACGTCGCGGATCAGCACGCCGCGGTCGAGCAGCGCCTGCCAGACGGCCTTGCTGTCCCCGCGCGGAGCGCCGAACAGCACGAAGTTGGCGTCGCTGTCGGCGACGGACAGGCCCCAGCCGCGCAGCGTGGCGACGATGCGGTCGCGCTGCTCCTTGACGGCGTCCACGGTGGACAGCAGCGCGTCGGTGTGGGCCAGGGCCGCGCGGGCCACCGCCTGGGTCATGGCGCTGAGGTGGTACGGCAGGCGCACCAGCTGCACCGCGTCGACCACGGCCGGGCCGGCGGCGAGGTAGCCGAGGCGGCCGCCGGCGAGCGCGAACGCCTTGCTCATCGTCCGCGTCACGACCAGCCGCGGGAAGCGCTCGAGGAGGCTCAGCGCGAAGACGGTGCCCGGGCGGGCGAACTCCGCATACGCCTCGTCGACGATCACCATCCCCCGCGCCGCCTCCGCGGCCGCCTCGACGACGTCCAGCGGGAGCGCGGTGCCGGTCGGGTTGTTCGGTGAGCACAGGAAGACCAGGTCGGGGTCGTGCTCGCGGATCTTCGCGACCACGTGCTCGGCGCTCAGGGTGTAGTCCTCGGCGCGGCGGCCGTCGACCCACGCGGTGCCGGTGCCGGCGGCCAGCAGCGGGTGCATGGAATACGACGGGGTGAAGCCCAGCGCGGTGCGTCCCGGGCCGGCGAAGGTCTGCAGCAGCTGCTGCTGGATCTCGTTGGAGCCGTTCGCCGCCCAGACGCGCTTCCACGTCAGGCCGTGGCCGAGGTACGCCGCCAGGTCGGTGCGCAGCGCGACGGCGTCCCGGTCGGGATACCGGTTGAGGTCGCGCAGCACCGCGGAGAGGGACTTCTCCATCTCCGCGACGGCCGCCTCGGGCACCGGGTAGGAGTTCTCGTTGGTGTTGAGCCGCACGGCCACGTCGAGCTGGGGCGCGCCGTAGGGGCTCATCCCCCGCAGCTCGTCGCGCAGGGGCAGGTCGTCGAGGGTCGTCATGCGCCGAACCGGACCTTCACCGCCGCGCCGTGGGCCGGAAGGTCCTCGGCGTCGGACAGGGCGACCACGTGGCCGGCGACCTGCTGGAGCGCGTCGTGGGAGTACTCGATCAGCTGCACGCCGCGCAGGAACGTCTGCGTGGACAGGCCGGACGAGTGCCGCGCGCAGCCGCCGGTCGGCAGGACGTGGTTGGAGCCCGCGCAATAGTCGCCCAGCGACACCGGCGACCAGGCGCCGACGAAGATCGCCCCGGCGTTGCGCACCCGCTCGGCCACCGTGCGCGGGTCGCGGGTCTGGATCTCGAGGTGCTCGGCGCCATACGCGTCCACGACCCGCAGCCCCTGGTCGAGGTCGTCGACGAGCACCGTGGCCGACTGGGGGCCGCTGAGCGCCTCGGTCACCCGCTCGACGTGCTTGGTCGCGGCGACCTGGCGGGCCACCTCGGCGTCGACCGCGTCGGCCAGCTCGGCCGAGGTCGTGACCAGCACGCTCGCCGCCAGCGGGTCGTGCTCGGCCTGGCTGATCAGGTCGGCGGCCACGTGCCGCGGGTCGGCGCTGTCGTCGGCCAGGATCGCGATCTCGGTCGGCCCGGCCTCCGCGTCGATGCCGACGGTCCCGCGCAGCATCCGCTTGGCCGCGGTCACCCAGATGTTGCCGGGCCCGGTGATCATGTCGACCGGCGCGCAGCCCGGCTCCTCGTCGTCGAAGCCGTAGCCGAACATGGCGATCGCCTGGGCGCCGCCCACCGCGTAGACCTCGTCGACGCCGAGCAGCGCGCACGCGGCCAGGATATTGCGGTTCGGCAGGCCGGTGTCCTTCTGCGGCGGGCTCGTCACGGCGATCGAGGCGACCCCGGCGGCCTGGGCCGGGACGACGTTCATGACGACGCTGGACGGGTACACCGCCAGCCCGCCCGGCACGTAGAGGCCGACCCGGCCGACCGGCAGCCAGCGCTGGGTCACCGTGCCACCCTCGCCGAGCACCGTGGTGACCTCGGCGCGGCGCTGGTCGTCGTGGACCTTGCGGGCGCGGGCGATCGACTCCAGCAGCGCGGCGCGCACGCCCGCGTCGAGCTCGGCCTCGGCCTTCTCGATCGCCTCGGCCGGCACCCGCAGCTGCTGCAGCCGCGTGCCGTCGAAGCGATGCGTCGCCTCCCGGATCGCGGCCGCGCCATGCTCGCGGACCGCCTCGACGGTCGGGCGCACCTGCTCGGTGGCGACGGTGACGTCGATGGCGGCTCGGGGCAGCAGACGGCGCGGGTCCTCGGCGGAGCCGCGCAGGTCGATCCGGTTCAACACCCTTGCGAGTCTATTCGGCGCCGCCAGCGGTTATGCGTCGCCGTCCCGCCCTGCGGGCTGTCAAGAACTTTGCCCTTCCCGGGATCGCGCCCATCGCCAGTTCATCTCGCCCGGCGCGGGCGGGGGGCCGGGCAGCGCGCCGGCGTCGTCGCGGCCCATGCCGTCGATGGCCAGGGCGAGGTACCGCCGGCGAAGCTGCGCCGTGCGCTCCCGGTCGGGCAGGCGGATCGCCGCGCACGCCTCCAGGATGAGGCCGATGTCGGTCACCACGACGTCGGGACGCAGCCGCCCGCCGGCGCGGGCCCGCTCGACCAGCCCGGCGACCAGCTCGTTGGAGTGCGCCGCGTCCTGCACCATCTCCGGCGTCGAGGTGAACGTGCCGGCCAGGTGGACCGTGAGCGAGTGCACATCGGCGTCGACGACCTCGCGCAGGAACGTGGTGAGCGCGTCCCAGCCGTCGTCCAGCCCGTCGGCGTCCCGGGCCGCCTGGATGAAGGCCCTGAGCCCGTCTTGGCAGAGGGTGCGCAGCAGCTCCTCCTTGCCTGCGTACCGGCGGTAGAGGGCGCTGATCCCGACCCCGGCGCGCTCGGCGACGGCGGCGATCGGCGCCTTCGGGTCCTCGAGGAACACGTCCCGGGCCGCGGCGAGGATGGCGCCGTCGTTGCGGGCCGCCTCGCGCTGGCGCCCGCGCAGTGGTGCGGCAGCGGTCATGGGCGCCACTGTAGCACCTTACGGAACGGATCATTCCGATCTATTTGAGCCGCCGGTAAGGCGCGACGTGCCCGAGACCATCTCCGGAGAGCCTCCGGCGCCGCGCTCGGCTACGCTTCGCCTCGTGGAGGCAGCCGCGAATGAACCGGAGCGCACGCGGACGCTCCTGCCGCTCTTTCCGCTGGGCACGGTGCTGTTTCCGGGGTTGGTGCTGCCGCTGCACGTGTTCGAGCCGCGGTACCGCACCCTGGTGCAACACCTGACCGAGCTCCCGGCCAACCTGCCCCGGGAGTTCGGCGTCGTGGCGATCCGCCGCGGCTGGGAGGTCGGCCGCCAGACCGAGTCCTCCGATGCGTCGATCACCGCGGGCGAGTCGCTCTCGCTCTACGAGGTCGGGTGTGCCGCGGAGATCCGGCAGGTCACCGAGCTGCCGGACGGCCGCTTCGACCTGATGACGGTCGGCCGCCGCCGCTTCCGCCTCCTGGGGCTGGCCCGCAACGACACCCCGTACCTCACCGGCGAGGTCGAGTGGCTCCCCGAGCCCAAGGGCGAGCCGGACCGCGAGGGCGAACTGGCCGCCGGGGTGCTCGCCGCCTACCAGGACTACCTGCGCGCGGTCCGGGCGGACGAGGACGGCGAGCAGCTGCCGGACGACCCGACGGTGCTGTCGCACCTCGTCGCCGCCACGGCGTCGCTCACCCTGGAGGACCGCCAGTCGCTGCTGGCCGAGCCCGACACGGCCAGCCGCCTGAAGGCCGAGCGCGCCCTGCTGCGCCGCGAGACCGCCCTGCTGGGCCAGGTCCGCGCCGTCCCGGTGACCCTGTCCGACCTGTCCGTCCCCTCCAGCCCGAACTGACCCCGCAGCGAGTCGAGACCCGGCACGCAGCAAGCCCGAGACCCGACCCCCGGCAAGCCCAAGACCCGAACGAACCCTGCACCAAGCCCAACCCCAAGACCCGGACTGACCCCGCAGCAAGACCGGGCGGCCCGGCCGGCAGCTCGCCCGGGCCGGAGCGTGAGGGCCAGAGCACCCGGCGCCGGCCAGCCCAACCGCGTCGGCGTCAGGGCCTGAGCACCCCGGCGCCGGAGCCCGACCGCGCCGAGCGCGTCGGCGTCAGGGATGGAGCGTCAGGGCCGCGGCTGCCCGGGTTGCGACCCGCCCGAGCCCGGAGGGTCATCAGACTCCGGCTCGGACCGCCGCTGCGCCTCGGCCGGGTCGGCGCCATCGGGCCCTGGGTGACCCGCGGCAGCCGACCGGCCGTCCGGGCCGAAGGTGCCATCGGGAGCCGGGTGCCCCCAGGGGGCCGAGTGGCCGTCCGGACCGAAGGCGCCACCGGGGGCCGGGTGGCCGGCGTCCGCCTCGGCGGCGCCCGGGTAGTAGCCCGGCGGCGGGGCGGGGTGGTCCAGGTATTCGGCGGGCATGTTGTCGTAGCGCAGCGTCGGCGAGGCGTGGAAGCCGGCCAGGCCCGTATACACGGCGGCGGCGGCCAGCGCCTGGACCAGCATCGTGCCCCGGACCCACGGGATGAAGCCGAACAGCAGGCTCGACGTGCCGGTGCGCAGCTTGACCGGGCGGAAGATGTGCGTGTTCTGCGGGGCGTGCGCGGCGAGGTCGAGGTAGTGCGCCCAGCCGATCTTGTTGCCGAGCCAGGCCCCCAGGACCGAGGCGCCGGCGGAGCCCACGACCAGGCCGGCCAGCAGGATCGGGCCGCGGTAGCGGCGCAGCAGCAGCCAGGCGACGACGGCGATGACGATGCCCATGCCGATCGACATCAGGATGAACCAGCCGTCGTCGGCCCAGTAGCCCTCGGGCTCGCCCTCGATGGGATACGGCCCGTACTGCGTCTGCACCAGCTCCACGTGCGGCGCGAGCTTCGACCACAGCAAGCCGAACGGCGCGCCCAGCCCGGCCACCACGGCCGCGACGACGAGGGCCCACAACGCCTCCCGCGCGAGCGGCACGCGGGCCGGCGCGGGGGTGGCCTCCGGCTGGCCGACGGGCGAAATCGGGGCGATGCTCACGATCCCATCCTGCCAGGCGCCTTTCCCGATCCGGCAAGCGAGGCGGTCCCGGCCCCGGGCCCCGCCGCGGCTGCGGAGTCCGGGGCGGTCAGGTCGGGAAGGACGAGGTCCATGGCCATCAGGCGCGGGGCCTCTTCGCGCCGGTCCACACGGCCCTTCACCGCGACCACCACGTCCTCGGCGACCCACTGGTCGACCAGCTCGTAGGTGTCCGGGAAGAACATGACCTCGACGCTGCCGTCCACGTCCTCCAGGGTGGCCGAGGCCCACGGGCGGCCCTGGCGGGTCACCCGGCGCTGCACGCCCGACAGGATGCCGGCGAGTCGGACCACCGCGCCGTCCGGGACGGTGCCCTCCTCGGCCAGGGCGGCGACCGGACGGTCGGCGGCGGCCCGCAGCACGTGCTCCAGGCCGCGCAGCGGGTGGTCGGACACGTAGAGTCCGAGCATCTCGCGCTCGAAGGCGAGCAGCTCGGGCTTGTCCCACTCCATCGCCGGCACCGGCGGGGCGCTGAGCAGCGGGGCGCCGAAGAGGTCGAACTGGCCCATCGCCTCGTTGCGCTTGACGCCGAGCACGGCGTCGAGGGCGTCGGCGTGCACGCTCAGCAGGCCGCGGCGGGAATGGCCGAGGGAGTCGAAGGCGCCGGCCTTGATGAGCGACTCGATCGTCTTGCGGTTGCACACGACCTGGTCGACCTTGGCCAGGAAGTCGTAGAAGTCGGCATAGGCGCCCTTCTCCCGGCGGGCCCGGATGATGGACTCGACGGCGGCCGGGCCGACGTTGCGGATCGCGCCGAGGCCGAAGCGGATGTCGGCGCCGTCGGCGGCGAAGCGGCCCTGGGAGGAGTTGACGTCGGGCGGCAGCACGCGGATGCCCATGTGCCGGCACTCGGCGAGATAGACGGCGGAGCGGTCCTTGTCGCCGCCGACCGAGGTGAGCAGGGCGCTCATGTACTCGGCCGGATAGTTGGCCTTGAGATACGCCGTCCAGTACGCCACCAGCCCGTACGCCACGCTGTGCGCCTTGTTGAACGCGTAGTCCGAGAACGGCACCAGGATGTCCCAGAGGGTGCGGATCGCGCCCTCCGAGTAGCCGCGCTCCCGCATGGCCGGCGCGAAGAGCGTGAACTCCTCGTCGAGGATCTCCTTCTTCTTCTTGCCCATCGCCCGCCGGAGCCGGTCGGCGGCGCCGAGGGTGTAGCCGGCGACCCGCTGCGCGATCGCCATGACCTGCTCCTGGTAGACGATCAGGCCGTAGGTGTCGCCGAGGATGTCGGCCAGCGGCGCGGCCAGCTCGGGGTGGATCGGCGTGACCGGGCGGCGGCCGTTCTTGCGGTCGGCGTATTCGTTGTGCGCGTTGGCGGCGATGGGGCCCGGCCGGTAGAGCGCGCCGACGGCGGAGATGTCGGCGAAGCTGTCCGGGGCCATCGCCCGCAGCAGCTGGCGCACCGGCGTGGCGTCGAACTGGAAGACGCCGAGGGTGTCGCCCCGGGACAGCAGCTCGTAGGTCGGCCCGTCGTGCAGCGACGCCTCCTCGATCACCACCGAGACGCCCCGGTTGTGCCGGATCGCCTCGATCGCGTCGTCGAGGATGGTGAGGTTGCGCAGGCCGAGGAAGTCCATCTTGAGCAGGCCCATCGCCTCGCAGGCGCCCATGTCCCACTGGGTGATGATGGCCCCGTCCTGCTCGCGCTTCTGGATCGGCAGCACCTCGACCAGCCGCTCGCGGGACAGGATGACGCCGGCGGCGTGCACGCCCCACTGCCGCTTGAGCCCCTCCAGCCCGCGGGCGGTGTCCACCACCGTGCGCACCTCGGGCTCGGACTCGTAGAGCCGGCGCAGCTCCCCGCCCTCCTTGTGCCGCGGGTGGGCCGGGTCGAAGACGCCGGACAGCGGCATGTCGCGGCCGAGCACCGGCGGCGGCACGGCCTTGCTGATCCGCTCGCCGAGGGAGAAGGGGAAGCCGAGCACCCGGGCGGCGTCCTTGATCGCGGCCTTCGCCTTGATCGTGCCGAACGTGATGATCTGCGACACCCGGTCGGCGCCATACTGCTCCGTGGCATACCGGATCATCTCGCCGCGCCGGCGCTCGTCGAAGTCCATGTCGATGTCGGGCATGCTCGGCCGCTCGGGGTTGAGGAAGCGCTCGAAGAGCAGCCCGTGCGCGATCGGGTCGAGCTCGGTGATGCCGAGGGCGAAGGAGACCAGCGAGCCGGCCGCCGAGCCGCGCCCCGGCCCGACCCGGATGCCCTCCCGGTGGGCGTGGGCGACGAGGTCGGCGACGACGAGGAAGTAGCCGGCCAGCCCGGCCCCGGTGATCACCGACAGCTCGTAGTCGGCCTGCCGGACATGCGACTGCGGCGCCCCGCCCGGGAAGCGCCGGGCCAGCCCGCGCTCGACCTCGGCGCGCAGGTGGGAGTCGTCGGTCGCGCCGGCCGGCACCGGGAAGCTCGGCATCAGGCTGCGGGCGGCGAAGACCTCGGCGTAGTCGCCGATCCGCTCGGCAATCTCCAGGGTGGCGTCGCAGGCGCCGGGCACCTCGCCGTCCCAGAGCCGGCGCATCTGCTCGGCCGGCTTGAGGTAGAAGTCGCGGGCGTCGAACTTGAACCGCTTCGGGTCGGCCAGGGTGGTGGCCGACTGCACGGCGAGCAGGGCCTCGTGCGCGTCGGCGTCGCCGGCGAACGTGTAGTGCAGGTCGTTGGTGGCCACGGGGGTCAGCGCGAGCCGCTTGCCCAGGCGCAGCAGGTCGGCCCGGACCCGGGTCTCGATGTCCAGGCCGTGGTCCATGAGCTCCAGGTAGAGGTTGCCCGGGCCGAAGATGTCGCGCAGCTGGCCGGCCGCCGCGCAGGCGCCCTCGAAGTCGCCGATGCGCAGGCGGGTCTGCACCTCGCCGGAGGGACAGCCGGTGGTGGCGAGGACGCCGCCGGCGTAGCGCTGCAGGAGCTCACGGTCGGCGCGGGGCTTGTAGAAGTACCCCTCCAGGCTGGACAGCGACGAGAGCCGGAAGAGGTTGCGCAGCCCGCCGGCATCGGCCGCGAGCAGGGTGAGGTGGGTGTAGGCGCCGCCGCCGGACACGTCGTTCTCGCCGCCGTCGGCCCAGCGCACCCGGGTGCGGTCCCGGCGGTGGGTGCCGGGGGTCAGGTAGGCCTCGATGCCGAGGATCGGCTTGATCCCGGCCCGGGTGGCCTGGTGGTAGAAGTCGTGGGCGCCGAACATGTTGCCGTGGTCGGTCATGGCCAGCGCGGGCTGGCCCAGCCGCGCCGCCTCGGCGAAGAGCGGACCGAGCCGCGCCGCCCCGTCGAGCATCGAGTACTCGGTGTGTACGTGCAGATGTACGAAAGACTCCCCCACGGCCAGAACCTATCGCCGGGGTACGACATTTTGCGAGACACTCCGCCGCATGATCGACCGAGACCGCCTCGGCGCGCTGCTACGCCGTGAGCGAGCCGCCTTCGCCGCGGGCAACCCGCGCTCGGCGGCCGAATACGCCCAGGCCGGGAACCTGTTCGGCCGGGTGCCGACGACCTGGATGAACAAGAAGGCGGCGGTCGGTGAGGGCGTCCAGCGCGTCATCGACGAGCACCGGCTCCCGTGGATCGCGCATCACGAGCGGACGTTCGCCGAGCCGATCGACGAGCTCACCGGGCGTACGGGTCCATCATGACCGCCGCCGCCCGCAGCCACGCCCGCTTGGTGGCCGGGGCCAGCATCGGATACTCGATGTTGGAGCCGCTCTCCAGCGCCGGGTCGTAGGGCACCACCACGACGGCCCTGGTCCGGGTGCGGAAGTGCCCGGCCAGGTCGTCGATGAGCGGGGTCGGGTTGGGCGTCGGGCAGGACAGCAGGGTCACCGCGTTGGCGACCAGCTCCTCCATGCCGGCCTCGTCGAGCAGGTCGAGCATCCAGTCGGCGGTGAACGCGGCGTCCTCGCGCGGCACGCTGGTGACCACCAGCTGGTCGGCGGCCTGCAGCACGGTCTGCCAGTTGGGGCTCTCGACGTTGTTGCCGGTGTCGACGCAGATCACGTCGTGGGTGCGGCGCAGCAGCTCCAGCACGCGCCGGACCGTGTGCGGATCGAGACGCTGCGCGAAGCGCGGGTTCTCCTCGCCGGCCAGGACGTCGTAGGAGCCGTCGGAGGCGTGGCGCAGGTAGTCGTCGAGCATGTCGTAGAGGTCGTAGCCGGTCGCGTGCTCGACCCGGACCAGGTCGGCGATGAGGTGCCGGATGGTGCGGGCGTGCCGGGCGCTGCCGGCCCGCAGGCCGAGCGTGCCGCGCAGCTCGTTGTCGTCCCAGGCGATCACGCCTTTGCCGCGGACGCTGCCGATGGTGGCCGCGGTGAGCACGGTGGCGGTCGTCTTGTGCACCCCGCCCTTGGGGTTGGCGAACGCCAGCACCTTCGGGGTGGGGATCTCCTGGCGCAGTACCTGCACCATCTGCTCGGTCGGGTCGGCCGGACGGTCCTGGTACTCGACCACGGGGCCGCGCCGCGCGGGCCCGGCGGAGCGGGGCGGCGGGGCGTACGCGGCGTCATGGGGGCGGGTGCCGTTGGGATGCATTGGCTCGTCATCGTAGGGCCGCTCGGGCGGATATGGGGCCGTGGGGCGCTCGAACCGGCCGTCGTAATCCAGATCACCCGGGCTGCCCCGGCCCAGCAGGGCACGGTCGAGCAGCGAGCGCCAGCGGGGAGCCGGCTCCGCCGACCTGTCCCACCCGGCATCGGCCCGCTCAGCCACGACTGGCCTCCCTCACACCCGCGCAGAAATCCCGTACCCGTAGGCTACGGACCGAACACTATTCGGACCACTCCTGCGAGCCCATCCCCTGCATCAACTGCACGACAGGCCGAAGGGATATCCCCTCACGACGGTCCGGGGGACGCGGGTGCCTCGCGTATCGGCACCGCGACCGTAGCCTGCTCGGGCAACGGGGGCAGGAACACCGTGCGATCGAGACGTTGCAGGTCGGTGATCGGGTCGACCACCCGGGTCTCGGGCCGGGCCGCGACCGCGCGCAGGGCGGCCGGCCCGGCGTAGACGACGGCGGCGTAGACGCACGAGCAGTGCTCGCGATAGGCGGTGGCCTCCTTGTCGGCCACGATCGACCCGGCCACGTAACGCTCGCGGGCGTCGGCCGGCGCGCCGTCGGGCCGGGCCAGCAGGTCGCGGTAGTGCCGCGCCTCCTCGCTCTTGCGCGCGGCGGTGGAGTCCATGGCCGTGACCACGTCGTCGGGCAGCTTGTACGCCCCCAGCCGGACGAGCTCGGTCTGCGTCTGCGGCAGCGGTACCCGGGCGAAGACGCTCGACACCGAGACGTCCGCGAGCACGGGGGCCAGCCGCTCGGGGGCCAGGTAGGCGGTGAACGACACCAGCGCGTAGACCGGCGCGTCGCCGGGCAGGCCGGCCAGTTCGTCCTTGCCGGCCTGGACGTACGCCGGGATCGAGTCCCCCTCGCGCACCCCGACCCGCAGCACGTCACCCAGCGACGGGTCGCTGTGCGGCCGGTCGCCGCGGTGCACGGCCAGCAGGGTGGCGGTCACGGCGACGACGCCGACGACGATCGTGAACGCCCGCAGGCGCTGGGCACCCCGGAAGATCCGGGCGAGGACGTCGCCGATCGGCGGCAGGATGCGCTGGTCGAGTCGTTGGAGCTGCTTCATCGCCCCGCCAGGGTCGCACAGCGCCTCCTCGAGGGTGACGCACGGGGCCCTAGACGGCGGCGCTCAGGATCTCCAGCGCCGCCGCCAGGTCGGCTGGGTACTCGCTGACGAAGGAGACGTACTCCCCGGTGTGCGGGTGCTCGAAGCCCAGCTCCCGGGCGTGCAGCCACTGCCGCGACAGGCGGAGCCGGGTGGCCAGGGTGGGGTCCGCCCCGTACGTCAGGTCGCCCACGCAGGGATGCCGCAGCGCCGAGAAGTGCACCCGGATCTGGTGGGTCCGGCCCGTCTCGAGCTTGATGTCGAGCAGGCTGGCCGCGGGGAACGCCTCGATCGTGTCGTAGTGGGTGACGCTCGGGCGCCCGTCGGAGACGACGGCGAACTTGTAGTCCTGGCTCGGGTGCCGGTCGATCGGCGCGTCGATCGTGCCGCGCAGCGGGTCCGGGTGGCCCTGGACCACGGCGTGGTACCGCTTCTCGACCTCCCGTGCCTTGAAGGCGCGCTTGAGCGCGCTGTAGGCCAGCTCGCTCTTGGCCACCACCATGAGCCCGGTCGTGCCGACGTCGAGCCGGTGCACGACGCCCTGCCGCTCGGCCGCGCCGCTGGTGGCCACCGTCTGGCCCATCGCCGCCAGCCCGCCGATCACCGTCGGGCCGGTCCAGCCCGGGCTCGGGTGGGCGGCCACGCCGACCGGTTTGTTTACCACCACGATGTCGTCGTCGCTGTAGACGATGGCCAGGCCGTCGACCGGGATCGCCTCGACCCGCACCGCGCTGGGCGGTGCGGGCAGCGTCACCTCGAGCCAGGCGCCGGCCCGGACCTTGTCCGACTTCACCCTGACCTGGCCGTCGACCGAGACGTCGCCCGCCTCGACCAGGTCGGCCGCGGTGGTGCGGCTCAGCCCGAAGAGCCGGGTGAGCGCCTGGTCGAGGCGGGTGCCGTCCAGACCGTCCGGGACCGGCAACGAGCGAATCTCACGCACACCGCACCTCAGCCACGCTGTGCTCGCGTCCCGTCGCGCCGGCGGCCGGCGAACTCGAGCAGGATGGCCAGGGCCACCCCGACGGTCAGGGCCGAGTCGGCGATGTTGAACACCGGGAAGTGCCCGCCGTGGTCGTCCAGGAAGCTGAACATGTCCACGACGTGCCCGCGGAAGGGCCCCGGCGCCCGGAACAGCCGGTCGCCGAGGTTGCCCGCCGCGCCGCCCAGGATGAAGCCGAGCGCGACCGCCCAGGCGACCGACGCGGTGCCCCTGATCATGTAGAACAGCCAGCCGACCACGCCGAGGGCGATGATCGGGAAGATCCACGTCTGATCGCGCATCATGCTGAACGCCGCCCCGCTGTTGCGGGTGTAGATGACGTAGATCAACCCGCCGAGGATCTTCTCCGCCGGCTCGTTGTGGGCCAGGTTCGCGGTCGTCCACTGCTTGACGGCCACGTCGATCGCGATGACGGCCGCCGCGACCAGGCCATAGACGGTCCACGCCTGGGCCCGGCGAGGGGGTGGCGCCGCGGGCACCGACTCGGCTTGCGCCGCGAGGTCGGTCCGATCCTGGATTGGGTCGTGAGTGGTCAGCGCCGCTCCTCCAACTGCTTGCAGGTCACGCAGAGCGTAGCGGACGGGAACGCGGCCAGCCGCTCGACCGGGATGGCGTTGCCGCACTTCTCACACCAGCCGTAGCCGCCCTCGTCGAGGCGCTCCAGGGCCCGCTCGACCTGGGAGACCCGCTCGGCCAGGTTGTTCGCGATGGTGATCTCCTGCTCGCGCTCGCCGGTCTTCGTGCCGGTGTCGGCCTGGTCGTCGCCGGCCGAGTCGGTGAGGCGGTGCTGCTGCAGCTCGTGGATCTCCATCAGCGTCTGGTCGTGCTCGGCCTTGAGCTCGTCGCGGCGCTCGATGAGCGCCACCCGGATCTTCTCGGTCTCGGCCACCGTGCGGGTCCCGCGGGCCGCCTTCGTCGCCGCGGTCGTCTTCGGTTCTGCGGTCTTGGCCATCGTGGCTCCCTCGGCCGCACGGGCGGCGGTTGACGTGGTCGGCGCTTTCCTGGTGCTGGTGGTGCTGTGTCTCGCGGGCGCCGCGGCCGGCGCCGCCGCGTCCTGCCTCGCCCGCCTGGCGGCCGTGCCGGCCGTCCGTGCATTTGCGCTCTTGGACCCCTGCGAGGTCCCGGACGTCCCCCGCGTCGTTCCGGCTGGTTCAGTGGTCCCGGCTTGCCGAGCGGCGGGTTTCTGTGCTGTTGTCACAGTGGTCGCACCCGTCACATCGGCGGCGTTGCCCCGCCCGGCACCGCTCGCTGACCGGCCTTTCGGCACGGCATCAGCCCGCTCGGCCATGGCTCCCCCAGATGCAAAATGGGCGCGCGACGCGTCGTCGCGCACTCCAGTGGCTGGCAAGAATACGGAATGTACACGCGTCCGACAAACACGCCACACGCATTCCGCCAAATTTGATCAGTTTCCGGTGGTGCAACAAATTATTGGCGCCGATCCTCACCGTCTTCGGCAAACCAGCGGGCGAGCCTCCCGCGCCTGCTCACGGCCCGCAGCCTCCGCTCCGCGGCGTCGCGCGCCTGCTCCGTCGTGACGATCAGCAGGCTGTCGCGGGTCTTCAGGCGGGTTTCGGGCGCCGGCACGA
This sequence comes from Dactylosporangium sp. NPDC051485, assembly GCF_040682015.1. NCBI lineage: Bacteria > Bacillati > Actinomycetota > Actinomycetes > Micromonosporales > Micromonosporaceae > Dactylosporangium > Dactylosporangium sp. NPDC051485. Next base: position 61,083 of record NZ_JBFAZW010000035.1, on the reverse strand, counting down.
ACGCGCCGCCATCCCGCAGCACCAGCGTCACGACCGCACCGACAGGCAATCGTAACTCGTCCACGTGCACCCCGTTGAGCTTCGAGCCCGCAGGCACCTCGACCTGGAGCAGGTCCGCGCGCATCCGCTCCAGCGGGGCCGCCTCGACCTGCAGGTCGGTCGGCTCGGCCGGGGCGGTCACGCCGAGCAGCCGGGCGGCCGGCGGCAGCGTCACGCCCTGGGCCGCCGTGTAGATCACCACCAGCACGAAGACCACGTTGAACAGGTCCTGGGCGCCGGGCAGACCGGCGGAGAGCGGAATGGTGGCCAGCACGACCGGCACCGCGCCCCGCAGGCCGGCCCAGGACAGGAACGCCTGGTCACGCCAGCCCATCCCGGCGCTGCCCAGGCTGAACGGGGTCGCGCTGACCAGCACCGACAGCGGCCGGGCCAGCAGCACCAGGACCAGGCCCACGACCAGCGCGGTGACCACCGCGCCGCCCAGCTGGCCGGGCGAGGCGAGCAGGCCCAGCAGCACGAAGAGGCCGATCTGGGCCAGCCAGGCCAGGCCGTCGGCGAAGCCGAGCATGGCCCGGCGGTGCGGCAGACGGGCGTTGCCGAGCACCACGCCGGTCACGTAGACGGCGAGGAAGCCGGAGGCGTGCGCGACCGAGCCGGCCGCGTAGGCCAGCACGGTCAGGCCGATCGCGGCCAGCGGGTACAGGCCGGCCGAGGGCAGCGCGGCCCGCCGCAGCGCCCACGCACCGCCGAAGCCGGCCAGCAGCCCGATCGCGGCGCCCGCGACCAGCTCGTAGACGACCAGGCCGAGCTGCTCGTACCAGGGACCCATGGCCGACAGCGGGGTGGACAGCAGTACCACCAGGATCACGACCGGCGCGTCGTTGATCCCGGACTCGGCCTCCAGCACCGCGGCCAGCCGCGGCCGGACCGGCACCCGGCGCAGCGTGGAGAAGACCGCGGCGGCGTCGGTCGAGGACAGCACGGCGCCGTAGAGCAGGGCCTGCTGCCAGCCCACGCCGAGGGCGAAGTGCACGACCGCGCCGACGACGGCCACGCTCACCGTCACGCCCACGGTGGACAGCACCAGCGCCGGGCCGAGCACCGGGCGCAGCGTCGACCAGCGGGCCGTCAGCCCGCCCTCGGCGATGATCACGACGAGGGCGCAGATGCCCAGCGTGCGGGTCAGCTCAGCGTCGGCGAACCGGATGCCGAAGCCGGCATCGCCGATCACCAGGCCGAGCAGCAGGTAGACGAGGAGGCTGGGCAGGCCGAGGCGGACCGAGAAGCGGACCGCGCCGACGCACACGAGCAGGACCGCCGCGCCGATGAGGAGCGCGACGTTGAGTTCATGACTCAACCGCGACCCGCCAGCAGCTGCGCGATCCGATCGGACAGGCCCTGCGGCGGGTCGGCCAGCTCGACCAGCTTGTCCCGGCTGGCCGCGCCGGCCTTGAGCCGCAGGGCGGAGGGGCGGACCCCGATCGCGTCCGCGAGGGCCTTCAGGGCGGCCTCGGTGGCCTGCCCGTCGACGGGCCGGGCGCCCACCGCGACGATCACCGCGGGGCCGCGCGGCCCGGGGTAGCTCCCGCCGACCGCGGTACGCGACGCGCCGGGCCGGACGCGGATGGCGATGGTGAACACACCTCATTGTGAGGGTTCACCCGGTCGGGGGCGATACTCCACCCGGCGAAAACCCGACCCGCCAATCGTTCAGCGGCGGGCGCCGAGCAGGACGTCGTTGGGCGTGCAGGCGCTGCAGGGGGTGAAGCCGAGCTCGACGGCCTCGTGCACCGGCAGCGGCTCGTTCTCGCGGCCCAGCAGGTGCGGGCAGCTCGGCACGTGGTAGCGGGGCCGGCCGTCGATCACCAGCACCGCGGCGTCGAGGGTGGCGACGCGGGCGAGGTCGGCCGCCGACGAGTGCTGGATCGGCGGCTCGTCGGCCGGGTCCTCGTCGTCGTAGTCCTCGTCATCGTCGTCGTCATCCTCGTAGGCGGGCCCGCTCGCGGCGCGGCCGGCGTCGTACCCGCCCCGGTCGCGGTAGTCGTCGTAGCGCCCGTCGTCACCCTGCTGGGGGATGGCCGAGTCGGGCTCGTCGCGGAGCGGGGCCACCATGGCCGTCTCGTCCGGGACGACCGCCGGACGCCCGCCGCCGACGGTGGTGCCGTAGGTGGTGCCGGTGCGGGCCCCGGCGCCGACCGGCTGGCGCTCGGCCCGGCGCGGCAACTCCTCGGAGTCGGCCAGGTCGAGGCCGTCGGCGCCGAGGCGGGAGGCGAACGGGTCGTAGCGCTCCGATGGCACCTGCCGCCCGACACGGGTGCGGGCCGAGCGCGCCGCCGCGGCCTGGCGGCCGCCGACGATGAGCGCCAAGGCGGCCAGCAGGCTCGCCCCGATGGACGCCATCAGCAAGGCGTCCGAGCCTTGCAACAGGCCCAGCACGAGCAGGCCGACGGCCACCACGATCAGCAGCAGACTTCCGACGATCACGGCCCTGTCCCTCCGCAACGCGAACCCCGGGGCGAAACAGAGCCTTCCCGGGCGAGTCTCTCTCAGCCTGTACAACGAGCGAACGTGCCGGAAGTCTCCCAGAACACGCCGGCGCCCCAGCCGAATTTCGACTGGGGCGCCGCGTGTCGCATTGACGAAGCGGGTGGGGCTGCGGTCAGCGACCGGCTCCCTCGTAGCCGCCGGTCAGGCCGGCCGTGGCCAGGCCGCCACCGACCGCCGGGCGGCTGGCGCTCTCGTTGCGGGCGGCCATCTCGGCCTCGAGGCTCTGCTCGCGGCCCGTCAGGTCGCGCAGCTGGCTCTCCAGGTAGGCCTTGAGGCGGGTGCGGTACTCCCGCTCGAACTGCTTGAGCTCCTCGATGTGCTTCTGCAGCGCGGTCCGCTTCGCGTCGAGGCCGCCCATGGCCTCCTGGTGGCGCTGGCGGGCGTCGCGCTCGAGCGCGTCGGCCTTCGCCCGCGCGTCGCGGGTGACCTCCTCGGCCTTGGTGCGGGCCTCGGTCAGCAGCTTGTCGGCCTCGCGGCGGGCGTCGGACACGTGGTCGTCGGCGGTGCGCTGGGCCATCATCAGCACGCGCAGCGCCTGCTGCTCGCCGTCGCCGGTGCCGCTGGGGCCGCCCTGCGAGCGGATCTGGTCGAGCTCCTGCTGCATGCCGCGGGCGGCCTGCTCGGCCGAGGCCTTCTCCCGCTGGACGCGCTCGAACTGGGTCTTGAGGTCGGCAAGCTCGGCCGCGAGGCGAGGGTCGCCGCCGGCGGCGCCGGGGGCGGAGCGGGCGGGGGCGCCGCCGCGCTCGAGCTGCGCGCGCAGCTCGTTGTTCTCTTCGATCAGCCGGGCGAGCTCACGCTCGACCTCGTCGAGGAAGGCGTCGACCTCCTCCTCGTCGTAGCCCCGCTTGCCGATCGGAGGCTTCTTGAAGGCGACGTTGTGAACGTCGGCCGGGGTCAGCGGCATCGAAACTCCTCGGGTCAGTTGCGGCCGCGTGGCCGCCGAGCGGTGCGTGTCACGAGAACGCCGCGATCAGCCGCCCTAACACGACGTACATCAGCACGAACAGGATAACCAGCAGCACAAGCGAGGACAGGTCCACGGCCACGGTACCAATGCGCAGCGGACGGATCACCCGCCTCAACGCTTTGAGCGGCGGATCGGTGACGCTCCACACCACTTCCAGCGCCGCCGCGGCGCCCCGGCCGGGCTGCCAGCGGCGTCCGAACTGCATGACGTAACCCATCACGAAGCGTGCGAGGAGCGCCACCAGGAACAGGTAGAGCAGCAGGTGCACGATCTGCAAGGTGATGGACACCACGGTCGTTGAGTCCTCGAATCAGCTCTGGTTGAAGAACCCGCCCTCGGCGATCTTAGCTTTGTCCTCGGCGGTGACCTGGACATTTGCTGGCGAGAGCAGGAAGACTCGGTTGGTCACCCGCTCGAAGTTACCACGGAGTCCGAATACCAGCCCGGCCGCGAAGTCCACCAAACGTTTGGCGTCTGCCTCGTCCATTTCGGTGAGGTTCATGATCACCGGCACGCCGTCGCGGAAGTGCTCCCCGATGGTGCGCGCCTCGTTGTACGTGGTCGGGTGCAGCGTGGTGATCGCGTAACGGCGATCGTCGCTGTCCTCCTCGACCTGCGGGCGGTCCCGGAGCGTGCTCGACGGGGTGAGCGCGAGATTGTCGCGTGTCGGGTAGCTGATCGACGAGCTCGGCCGCGTGATGGAGCGCACGGTGCTGGTCCGGCTGGCCGCGCTGGCCTCCAGCCGCTCGGCCGCGGAGAGCCGGTCGGAGCCGCTCAGCCGGTCCGACGAGGACAGCCGGTCGGACGCGCTCAGCCGGTCGGAGCCGCCCAGCCGGTCCGACGAGGACAACCGGTCGGAGGCGCTCAGCCGGTCGGACGTCCGATCCACGGCCGACAGCCGGTCGGCGGCCGACAGGCGGTCCGAGGACGTGCGGGAGCGCGGCGCCGGCACCTCGTCGACGTCATCGTCGTCGTCGAGTAGGTCGTCGCCATACCGGTAATGACGATCGTCGTAGCCCCGATCGTCCTCGTCCTCGACGAGGCCGAGCCAGACGCCCGCCCTGCGCAGAGCACCCATGCGCGCCCCTCCGTCCACCGCCATGCGGCACTTCCCCCCGTTGTCCGTGCCACCGATCACGTTGTGCGACACCGCCCCGCCGGCGCAGAACCACACCCGTGTAGTTTTTCCGTTACCGCGGCCAGGCTACCCCAGCGGGGTGCGTTTTCCGAGCAATGCACTTCCGACACGAACATGTGTCGAGCCGTGCAGAATCGCGGATTCCAAGTCGTTGCTCATGCCCGCGGAAATCCAGTCCGCGGGGTCGTGCGGGCCGGCGAAGCGCTGGCGAATCCGCGACCCGATCGCGGCGAGCCGCGCGAATGCCTCGTCGGGGGCCCAGTCCAGCGGGGCCACCGCCATGACGCCGCGCAGCGACAGCGCCGGGCTGGCCGCGATCGCCTCCGCCACCTTCTCCACCATGCCGGTCAGCGCCCCGCCGCGCTGCTCGTCGTCGTCCAGGCTGACCTGCACCAACGCGCCGAGCGCAGCCTCCCGCCCGGCCCGCGCCGCGGCGTCGGCCAGGGCGTCGACCAGGCGCAGGCTGTCCACGGAGTGCACGGCGTCGGCGTAGGACGCCACCGAGCGGGCCTTGTTGCGCTGCAGCTGCCCGACGAAGTGCCAGCGCACGCCGGGCACGGCGGCGGCCTTGGCGGCCGCCTCCTGGTCACGATTCTCCCCGACGTCACGAATGCCGAGCTCGGCCAGGCGGGCGACGTCCCCGGCCGGATAGGTCTTCGTGATCGCCACGAGCGTCACCGATTCCGGCTCGCGCCCCGCGGCCCGGCAGGCGGCCGAGATCCGCTCGCGCACCGTCGCGAGATTGGCCGCGATCAGCGCCGTGCGCTCGTCCACACAAAACTCCCCCAGATATGGCGATTGGGTAGACCGCCCCAGCGGCCTACCCAATCGCGGCAGTTGTCAATCACGCGCCGTTCTTGAGGAAGTCCGGCACGTCGACGTCGTCGAACAGGACCCGCCGGGGCGGCGGCGGGGCCTGGCGCTCCTGGGGAGCCGGCTCCTTGGGCTGGCTGTGCTGCGGGCCGTGCGCGGTGCGCGGGGCCCGCGCCTCGATCGGGCGGTACGCCGGGGCGCCCCCGTCGAAGCCCGCCGCGATGACCGTGACGCGCACCTCGTCGCCGAGCGCGTCGTCGATGACCGCGCCGAAGATGATGTTCGCGTCCGGGTGCGCGGCGTCGGTGACCAGCTGCGCCGCGTCGTTGATCTCGAACAGGCCCAGGTCGGACCCGCCCGCGATGGACAGCAGCACGCCCCGCGCGCCGTCCATGCTCTGCTCCAGCAGCGGGCTAGAGATCGCCGACTCCGCGGCCTCGACCGCGCGGTTGTCCCCGCGGGCGCTGCCGATGCCCATGAGGGCGCTCCCGGCGCCGCTCATGACGCTCTTGACGTCGGCGAAGTCGAGGTTGATCAGGCCCGGCGTGGTGATCAGGTCGGTGATGCCCTGCACACCGGAGAGCAGCACCTGGTCGGCCTGACGGAACGCGTCCATCATGCTGATGCCGCGGTCCCCGAGGGCCAGCAGCCGGTCGTTGGGGATCACGATGAGCGTGTCGCACTGGTTGCGCAGCTCCTCGATGCCCGCCTCGGCCTGCACCTGCCGGCGCTTGCCCTCGAACGAGAACGGCCGGGTGACCACGCCGATGGTCAGCGCGCCGAGCTTCCGCGCGATATTGGCCACGACGGGCGCCCCGCCGGTGCCGGTGCCGCCGCCCTCACCGCAGGTGACGAAGACCATGTCGGCGCCCTTGAGCACCTCTTCGATCTCGTCCCGGTGGTCTTCGGCCGCATTCTTGCCGACGTCGGGATTGGCGCCCGCGCCGAGGCCACGGGTCAGTTCCCGGCCGACGTCGAGCTTGACGTCGGCGTCGCTCATCAGCAGGGCCTGGGCATCGGTGTTGATCGCGATGAACTCGACGCCCTTCAGGCCAACCTCGATCATGCGATTGACGGCATTGACACCGCCGCCGCCGATGCCGACGACCTTGATGACCGCGAGATAGTTGTGCGGATGTGTCATCGGACCACCTTTCCTTTCGAGGTTGGCGAGCGCCGATCCTGCCCGGAGTCGTGATGCCCGACCCCGCGACGGGTGGCGTCCGCCAAAGTGCGAACGCATCGGATGGGGGTCCCGCAAACCCTCATCCTTTACTAGAGGCTTATAGTTATGTCAACTAATGCCTTATCGCAAGGTAAGGGCCCGACTGTCGTGATCCAAGGACCACGCCTCGGCGTGTCGGCTAATCGCCCACGACGCCGTCGACCAACTTCCTAACGGCGTCGAGGCGCCCGTTGTGACGGGCGGTCCCCTCGATCATGCGCAAAGCGCACTCGAGGTGCACCGTCTCGCGATGGAAGTCGAGCCGGCGGGCCAGCTGGACCGGGGTGTGGGTCACTTCTCCAGCACCACGCCGGGCGCGCTCACGTCCAGGGTCCGGCCCGGCTCGATCCGGGTGAGCTCCAGCACCCGCACCTTGGCCACGTTCTGCGTGGCGTCGCCCCAGATCACCACCCGGTTGCCGGTCAGCTCGAGCCGGATGCGGGTCGGACTCTCGGCGACCAGGGCGACCAGCTGCGCGCGGATCCCCGGCGACAGGGCCCCGAGCACGGTCAGGGCGCCCTTGGTGGTCGGGTCGCCGGGCCCGGGCTGGGCGATGCGGATCACCGGCAGGCCGGGCGGGACGGCGTCGACCGGCAGGTAGGCCACGCCGTCGCCGTCGAGCAGGGTGTACCCGCCGGCCTTGGGCACCACGGCCACCGCCGTGCGCTCCCGCACCGCCACGACGAGGGTGTGCGGGTAGCGGGTGGTGACGGCGGCCGAGCGCACCGGGGCGAGCGCCTCGACCCGCCGCTGCACCGCGCGCAGGTCGAGACGGGGCATCGGGGTGCCGTGCGGGACGGCCGCGGCTCGCCGTACCGCCGCGGGGTCCATCGCCGAGGCACCCGTGACCTCGATGCTGCCGACGCCCAGGACCGGGGTCAGGTAGACGATCGCCACCACCCCGCCGAGCAGCGCCGCCACGGCCAGGCCGATCAGCCAGGGCAGGGCCGCGCGGAGGCGGTGCTGCCGGGCCCGCTTCGCGAAGCGCCGCACCGAGGACGGCGCGTCGCGAGGGGCCAGGACGAGCCGCCATCCGCGCGTCTGCGTCACGACGTGGCCTAGTCGTCGACCCGGGAGTGCCGGCCCACGTAACCCTCCGGATCCGGGTCGTCCTTGAGCGCGGCGAGCAGTTCGTCGCCCATGAGCGAGATCGGCGGGGCGCCCATGGTGACCACCACGTCGCCCTCGCGCACCCGGGCGACGACCTCGCCGGGCACGTCCTCCCAGGACGGCACGAACACCTTGCGGTCGTCGGGCAGGTCGACGGCGGCGGTCAGGGCCACCCCGCCCTCACCCGGCTCGCGCACCTCGCCCGGGCCGAAGACCTCCATGATGATCGCCTCGTCGGCCAGCGACAGGCCGGCCGCGATCTCGGCCTGGAAGTCGCGGGTCCGGTACACCCGGTAGGGCTGGAAGACCACGACGAGCCGCCCGTCGCCGGCGACCTCGCGCAGCGTGCGCAGGGCCGCGGCGATCGGGACCGGGTGGTACGCGTACTCGTCGTACACCCGCACCCCGGCCTCGGCGCCCTTGAACTCGAACCGGCGGCGCACGCCCGGGAAGGTGGCCAGGCTCTCGATCGCCGTCTCGGCCGGCACGCCCAGCCGCAGCGCGGCGAGGATGGCGCCGGCCGAGTTGAGCCCGAGGTGGGCGCCCGGCACCGGCAGGAAGACCTCGCCCAGCGGCACGCCGTCGTGGTGGGCCACGTAGCGCACCCCCTGGACGGAGGAGCGGACCTCGCTGATGCGCAGGTCGGCGTCGGGCGCCGTGCCGTAGGTGACTACGTCGGCGCCGGCCGCGCGGGCGCGCACCGCCATCCGCATCGCCCCGGCGTCGTCCGCGCAGGTCACCACGAACCCGCCCGGCTCCACCCGGGAGCAGAACTCGACGAACGCGTCCTCGAGCCCCTGCAGGTCGCCATAGGTGTTGAGGTGGTCGGCGTCGATGTTCGTGACGACCGCGACGTGGGGGGTGTACAGCAGGAAGGACCGGTCGCTCTCGTCCGCCTCGGCCACGAACAGCTCGCCGGTGCCGTGGTGGGCGCTGGAGCCGACCGCCGAGATCTCGCCGCCGATCACGAACGACGGGTCGAGCCCGGCGTGCTGCAGGATCAGCGTGATCATCGAGGTGGTGGTGGTCTTGCCGTGCGTGCCGGCCACGGCGATGCTGCGCCGGCCGTGCATCGTGGCCGCCAGGGCCTCCGAGCGGTGCATGAGCCGCAGGCCCCGCTCCCGGGCGGTGACCAGCTCGATGTGGTCCTTCGGGATGGCGGTGGAGTAGACGACCGTGTCCACGCCGTCGAGGTTGGACGGCTCGTGGGTGCGGTAGATCGTCCCGCCGAGCGCCTTGAGGGCGGCCAGCTGGGGCCACTCCTTGAGCTCGCTGCCCGACAGCGGGATGCCGCGGGTCAGCAGCAGCCGGGCGAGCCCGCTCATGCCGACCCCGCCCACCCCGACCAGGTGCACCTTGCCCAGGTCCTCGGCCGTGAGACCGTTCCCGCTTCGCTCCGGACCGCTCATGCTCCGACCACCTTCAGCACGTACCGACGAAGGGCCTCGTCGCCGTCGCGGCGGCCGTAACCGGCGGCCGCGCGGCTCATCGCGGCGAGCCGGGCGCCATCGCGCACCAGCGGCACCACGGTGTTCGCGATCAGTTCGGGCGACAGGTCGCCGTCCTCGACGATCAGTCCTCCCCCGGCCTCGACCACCGGCAGCGCGTTGCGCCGTTGCTCGCCGTTGCCCCACGGCAGCGGCACGTAAACCGCCGGCATGCCGATCGCCGCGGTCTCGGCGCAGGTCATCGCGCCGCCGCGGCACAGCGCCAGGTCACCCGCGGCGTAGCCCAGCTCCATCTCGGAGAGGAACTTGACCCGCACGTACGGCGCGGCCAGCCCGAACGGGACGTCGAAGTCCTCGTTGCGGGCGCCGATGATGTGCAGCACCTGCACGCCGGCCGAGGTGATCGCCTTGGCCGCACCGGCCACCGCGTTGTTGATCGAGCGGGCGCCCGAGGAGGCGCCGAACACGAACAGCGTCGGCAGGTTGGGGTCCAGGCCGAAGTAGCGCCGGGCCTCGGCCCGCCGGGCCGCCCGGTCCAGGGTCGCGATGCTCTGGCGCAGGGGGACGCCGACGACCTCGGCGCCGGCCACGGCCGGCATCTGCTGCCGCTGGTGCGGGAAGCCGAGCACGAGGTGGTTGGTGAAGCGCATGCCCATCTTGTTGGCCACGCCGATAGGCACGTTCACCTCGTGGATCACGGTCGGCGTCTTGCGTCGCCAGGCCGCGAGGTAGGCCGGCACCGAGACGTAACCGCCGAAGCCGACGACGGCGTCGGCGTTGACCTCGTCCAGGATCGCCCGGGTGGCCCGGGCCGCCTTCCACATCCGGTCCGGGGTGCGGACGAGGTTCATGTTGACCGAGCGGGGCAGTTGGTACGCCGGAACGTGGCGCAGATCGTAGCCGCGCTGCGGGATGAGGTCGTTCTCCATCCCGCTGGGCGACCCGATGCAGGTGATGCGGACGCCGGGGTCGTGCCTGCGCAAACAGTCGGCGAAGGCCAGCAGCGGGTAGATGTGCCCGCCCGTGCCTCCGCCGGCCAGCACCACCGAGCGCAGCGCTGCCATCAGGTGCTCCTTCCGCGGGTCGACCCCGCGAGGCTGGGCCGGCCCGTCGTGCGTGTCGAGGGGTCCGTGCCGTCGTCGTCCTCGCGGGCGCGCGGAAGCGGCGGCAACGGCGCCCAGAGTAGTCGCACCCATTTCCGGGGTGGACGGGCGTGCATGGCTAGCGCGCACTCCGGCTCGGCCCGGGCGGCTGACGTCAGGATGCCGGCCGCGGCGAGCGCTACCACGAGGGCGGTGCCGCCGTAGGAGATGAACGGCAGCGGAAGGCCGGTGATCGGCATCAACCCGACCACCCCGCCGATATTGATGATCGCCTGACCGACGAACCAGATGGTGATCGCGGCCGCCATCAGCCGGCGGAACGGGTCCTCAACCCGGCGGGCGATGCGCAGCCCGGTGTACGTCAGCATGCCGAACAGCAGCAGGATCACCATGCAGCCGACCACGCCGAGCTCCTCGGCGACGATGGCGAAGATGAAGTCGTTGTGCGCGTTGGGCAGCCGGCCCCACTTGAGGTGTCCCTGGCCGAGGCCCACGCCGAACCAGCCGCCGTCGGCCATCGCCCAGAGGCCGCGCAGGTACTGATACCGCCCGTTCTCCCCCTTCGGGTCGATGCTCGGGTCGAAGAACACCTTGAGCCGGTCGAGCCGGTAGTCCTTGTGCGCCGGCAGCAGGATGAGCGCCAGCACGCCGGCGGCGAAGAAGCCGCCCAGCCAGCCGAACACCTGCAGCCGGGCCCCGGCCGCCCAGAGCAGTCCGACGAACAGCACGACCATGCAGATCATCGAGCCGAGGTCGTTGTAGCCGACGAGCAGCAGCAGGGTGACCGCCACCGGGAACAGCGGCATCAGCAGCTCGCGCCAGGACAGGATGGTGCGGCCCTTGCGCACCAGCAGGTCGGCGCCCCAGACCACCAGCGCGATCTTGGCCAGCTCGGCCGGCTGCAGCTGCAGGCTGCCGATGCCCAGCCAGAGGTCGTAGACCCAGATCGGCCCGAGATGGATCGCCGACACCTTGTCGCCGGGCGGCGTATGCCGCGCGGCGAGCCACCCCATCAGGTCCACGAAGGACATGAGCAGGAACGACGCGAGCAGCAGCGGGATCGCCAGGGCGCGGAAGGTGCGCGTCGGCAGCCGCTGGAAGACCCAGAACGCGAGCAGCCCGACCACCGCCCAGAGCGCCTGCTTGGCGATCGAGGTGAACGGGCTGCCCGTGGTCGCGAAGTTGCCGACGCTGGTCACGGAGAAGACCATGATCAGGCCGATGAGCACGAGCAGCCCGACGCTGGACAGCAGCAGGTAGTACGAGGCGAGCGGGCGGTCCAGCAGGCCCCGCAGGGTGCCGACGAAGTTCGCGGCCCACCCGCCTTCCGCGGGACGCGTCCGCTCGTGCGTAAGGTTCGGAACTTCCTCCCCGTCGCTCCTCATGCCGCCCATCATTCCGGCGCGGCGCGCCGAATGCCCGTTACGACGCGCGGACAGCGGCAGGGGGTTCCGCCGCGGAACCCCCTGCCGCTACGAACCGGCGACGAGGCGACTACGAAGCGCCACTCATCACTCTGAGGAAGTCGGCGGCGAAGAGGCCGAGGGCCGCCGCCACGCCGAGGCCGGCGATGATCCAGAACCGGACCACGATGTTGACCTCGCTCCAGCCGGCCAGCTCGAAGTGGTGCTGGAGCGGGACCATCCGGAAGATGCGCTTACCCGTCGTCCGGTACGAGCCGATCTGCATCACCCAGGTCACCACGATGATGACGAAGAGCAGGCCGAGCAGCGGCAGCAGCAGGATGGTCTTGGTCGCCACCGCCAGGCCGGCGATGAGCGAGCCCAGCGCCATGGAGCCGGTGTCGCCCATGAAGATGCGGGCCGGGGACGTGTTCCACCACAGGAAGCCCACGAGCGCGCCGACGGCGGCCCCGGCGATCAGGGCCATCTCCAGCGGGTCGCGCACGTCGTAGCAGAAGTCGGCGGTGTACTGCGCGTCGGCGCACCAGTGGCGGTACTGCCAGAACGCGATCGCCATGTAGGAGATGAGCACCAGGATCGACGTGCCCGTGGCCAGGCCGTCGAGGCCGTCGGTCAGGTTCACCGCGTTGGACATCGACATCACGACGAACACGAAGAACACGACCGCGGCGATCTTGCCGATGTTGAGCCAGTCGATGTCGTGCACCCAGGACAGCTTGGGGCTGGCCACGGTGGTGACTTCCTGCCGGCCGGTCTTCTTGGCGCCCACGTAGAGGGCGATCGCGCCGAAGATGGCGCCGATGAGCGCCTGGCCGATGAGCTTGCCGCGCTTGTTGAGCCCGTCGCTGTTGCGCTTGGCGACCTTGAGGTAGTCGTCGAGGAAGCCCAGCAGGCCGGTGAAGACGAACAGGCCGAGCAGCACGACGGCGGTGGCGGTCGGCCCAGCCGGGCGCAGCTGCTTGTCGGGCAGCGTGGTGAGGGCCACGTGACCGCCCGTGTAGGCGACCAGGGTGGCGAAGATGAAGACGACGCCGCCCATGGTGGGCGTGCCCTTCTTGCCGAGGTGGGTCTGCGGGCCCTCGGTGCGGATGGGCTGGTCGGCCTTCAGGCGGGTGAAGTACTTGATCGCGATCGGCGTGCCGAACAGCGAGATGAGAAATGCCACGAAGGCCGCGACGAAGACGGCCCTCACTTCAGAGCACCTTCCAGGTCACCGGAGCGCAGGGCGTCGGCGACCTCCCAGGTCCGGTACCGCGATCCCTTGACCAGGACCACATCGCGCGGAAGCAGCTCGGCGCGCAGCAGCGCCACGGCGGCCTCCTGATCGGTCACGAGCACCGAGTCTCCTCCCCAACTCGCCACGGCGGCCGCCCCGTCCAGGATCGGCGCGGCCTGCTCGCTGACGGCCACGAGACGGTCGACGCCGAGTTCCGCGGCGAGGCGACCGACCTCTTCGTGTCCGGCTCGCTCGTACTCGCCGAGCTCCGCCATGAAGCCGAGCACCGCGATCTTGCGCCGCCCGCCGGCCACGGCGACGAGCGCGCGCAGCGCCGCCTCCATGGACGCCGGATTGGCGTTGTACGAGTCGTCGATGACCGTGACATCGTCGGCACGGTCGAAGACATCCATCCTTCGGGTCGACAAACCCGCTAGATCGCCGAGTCCGGCGGCGATCGCGGCCGGGTCCATGCCCGCGTGGGCCGCGACGGCGGCGGCGAGCAGCGCGTTGCCCACGCTGTGCCGCCCGGCGACGTCGAGGCACACGGGCACCGGCTCGGCGCCCGGCAGGTGCAGCGTGAAGCCGAAGCGGCCGCGGTCCAGCGCCACGACGTCGGTGGCCCGCACCTCGGCGCCGGCGGCCTCGCCGGCCGGCACGACCCGGGCCCGGGTGCGGGCGGCCATGGCGCTCACCCGCTCGTCGTCGGCGTTGAGCACGGCCACGCCGTCCGGCCCCAGGACCTCCACGAGCTCGCCCTTGGCCTGCGCGATGCCCTCGACGGAGCCGAACTCGGCGATGTGGGCCACGCCCACGTTGAGCACGACGGAGACGTCCGGAGGAGCGATTTCGCAGAGGTACCTCAGGTGCCCGATCCCCCGCGCGCCCATCTCGAGCACGAGGAAGCGGGTCCGCTCGCCGGCCTTGAGGACCGTGTAGGGCGTGCCGAGCTCGTTGTTCTCGCTGCCGTTCGTGGCCACGGTCTCGCCGTGCGTGGCGAGCAGCCGGGCGATGAGGTCCTTCGTGCTGGTCTTGCCGGACGAGCCGGTGATCGCCACGACGGTCAGGCGGGGCAGCCGGTCCAGCACGGCCCGGGCCAGCAGCCCGAGGGCGTGGCGCGGGTCCTCGACCACGATCGTGGGCACGCCCGGGACGGGGCGGCTGCCGAGCACCCCGGCGGCGCCGTCGGCCATCGCCTTGGGCGCGAACTCGTGCGCGTCGACCTTGGCCCCCGCGAAGGCGACGAAGAGCCCGCCGGGCCCGACCTTGCGCGAGTCGTACTCCACCGGCCCGTCGACGATCGCGGCCGGGTCGCCCCCGTGCAGCGCCCCGCCGACGATCCCGGCGATCTCCCCCAGCGATAACGCGATCATGAGGCCGCCTCCCGCAACACCGCCGCCAGCTCGACCCGGTCGTCGAACGGCAACACCTCGCCGTTGATCTCCTGGCCGCGCTCGTGGCCCTTGCCCAGCAGCGCGATCACGTCGCCGGGCTTGGCCTGGGCGACCGCGTGGGCGATCGCCGCCCGCCGCCCGTCGACCTCGACCACCGCCGCCGCGCCGCCGGTGGCGCCGCGGGCACCGGCGAGCACCTCGGCCCGGATCGCCGCCGGGTCCTCGGTGCGCGGGTTGTCGTCGGTGACGATCACCAGGTCGGCCCCCTCGGCCGCGGCCCGCCCCATGAGCGGCCGCTTGCCGCGGTCCCGGTCGCCGCCGGCCCCGACCACGCACAGCACCCGGCCGCCGCGGTCGGCGGCCAGCGCGCGCAGTGCCCGGAGCACCTCGACCATGGCGTCGGGCTTGTGCGCGTAGTCCACCACGCCGATCACGTCGCCGGGGGCGTCCACGCGCTCCATGCGCCCGGGCGAGCCCGGCGCCGCGGCCACGGCGCCCGCCGCGACGTCGAGGTCGACGCCCACCGCGACCAGGGAGGCGATCGCCAGCAGCGCGTTGGCCACGTTGTGCCGGCCCGGCAGCCGCACGCCGGAGCGGGCCGTGCGCCCCTGCCAGTGCACGTCGAACGCCTGGCCGTAGCCGTCCGGCGTCACGCCGGAGACGCCGAAGTCCGCGCCGTCACCCGCGGCGGAGTAGGTCCACGTGCCGGGCTTGCTCAGTCGCATAACCGACACATCATCGAAGTTGAGGATCTCGACGGCGGCGCGGCCGTCGAAAAGGCGCGCCTTGGCCGCGAAGTACGCCTCCACGCTCGGGTGGAAGTCCAGGTGGTCCAGGCCGAAGTTGGTGAAGCCGGCGGCGGCGAAGTGCACCCCGCCGACCCGGCCGACCTCCAGCGCGTGGCTGGAGACCTCCATCGCCACCGACTGCACGCCGCGCTCCAGCGCCGCGGCGAACAGGGCGTGCAGGTCGGTCGCCTCGGGGGTGGTGCGGATGCTCTCGACGCTCAGGTCGCCCAGCCGCGTCTCCACGGTGCCGATCAGGCCGGTGACCTGGCCCGCGGCCCGCAGCCCGGCCTCGATGAGGTACGTCGTGGAGGTCTTGCCGGCGGTCCCGGTGATCCCGATCGTGCTCAGCCGGCGGGTCGGCTCGCCGTACACCTTGGAGGCGACGTCGCCGAGCACGTCGCGGGGCCGGTCGACCACGATGAACGGCACGCCGGCGTCCTCCCGCACCCCCTCGGGGTCGGTCAGCACCGCGACCGCGCCGCGCTGCAGCGCCTCGGGGATGAACCGGGCGCCGTGGACGCGCGAGCCCGGCAATGCCGCGTAGAGATCACCCGGAAGTACGGCCGAGCTACTGTGCGTCACCCCCGTGACCGAGACATCTTCCGGTCCGCCGCCCAGCTCAGCGATGAGTACGGGGCGGACATTCCGCGGACGGGGATAGCCGGGCACGGGGTCAGACCCTACCCGCCTCGCCGGAGGCCCCCGGAGCCGGTATCACGGGTAGATGCGGAGCTTCGGCGGCTCGGTTCCGGTCGGCTGGACCCCGAAGCTTGACAGGGTCATGGCCATCATGTCGCGGAACGCCGGGGCGGCCACGGAGCCGCCCGCCCCGCCGGGCACGTGCGCGACCACCGCGACCACGTAGCGGGGCGCCTCGGCCGGCGCCATGCCGATGAACGACACCACGTCGCCGGGGGCGTACCCGCCGTTCTGCGGCATTTTGGAGGTGCCGGTCTTGCCCGCGATCCGGTACCCCGGGATCGCCGCCTGGTGGCCGGTGGCGTCGTCCAGCGTGGTCACGCCCTCGAGCATGACCCGCAGCTCCTGCGCGACCTGCGGGTCGAGCACCTGGCGGGTCTGCTGCGGGGCCGGCTTGGACACCGCGCCGTCCGGCGAGATGATCTTGCGGACCAGCGTCGGCTGCACCCACAGGCCGTTGTTGGCGATGGCGCCGTACACCGCGGCCATCTGGATCGCGGTCGCCGCCACGCCGTTGCCGATCGGGATCGAGCCCGGGCTGGAGCCGGTCCACTGGCTCGGCGGCAGCAGCTGGCCGGGCGACTCGTTCGGCAGCCCGACGCCGGTGCGCTGGCCGAGCCCGAACTTCTGCTGGTACTCGTACAGCTTGTCCTTGCCCAGCCGGTCGGCGACCGCGATGGTGCCGACGTTGGACGACAGCGCCAGGATGCCCGGGATGGTCATCTGCGTGCCGTCCTTCTGCGGCGGGTGATCCGTGTAGGTGGTGTCGCCCTTCTTCACCCTCGAGTTCACCGTGATCGTGCTACTCGGGGTGATGATGCCCTCCTGCAGCGCGGCACCCATGACGATCGCCTTGTGGATCGAGCCGGGGTCGAACACGGTCGCCGTGCACTGGTCCTTGACCAGCTCCATCGCCGTGCGCCCGGGGTCGGCCGCGGCGAAGCTCGGGTAGCTGGCCATCGCCAGCACCTCCATCGAGCGCGCGTCGAGCACGATGGCGGCGGCGAAGTCGGCGTTCAGCGGGCCCATGCGCTCGGCCAGGGTGCTCTGCACGGAGTACTGCAGGTCGGCGCTGATCGTCAGCTCCACCGAGCTGCCCGGGCGGGCCGGTTCGAGCTCCTCGTAGCCCCAGGGCAGCGGCTTGTCGAGCTCGCCCTCGCCGTGCTCGTAGACGTGCACGCCGTCGACGCCGCGCAGCACCTGGTCGAACTGCTGCTCGATGCCCATCTTGCCGGACAGGTCCTCGCGCGAGGTGTAGCCGATGACGTTGGACGCCAGGTCGTAGCCGGGGATCTCGCGGCGCTCGTCGCGGGCGACCTTGAGCGCGCCGACGTGCAGCGCCGCGATGCGGTCGCCGTCGGCGACGTCGATCTGGTGGACCAGGTACTCGAAGCGCACGTTCCTGCGCCCGTCGGCGGTCTTGTGCGGGGTCAGCTTGCGCACCAGGTCGGAGCGCAGCACGCCGTACTTGTCGAGGATGGCGAACAGCTGGTCGGCCAGCGCCTCGGGATTCTTGACCGCCATCGGGTCGGCGGCGACGAAGCGGGTCTCGACCGAGTGCACCAGGATCTTGCCGTTGCGGTCCAGGATGGCGCCGCGGGCGGCCGGCAGCACGACATTGGCCAGGCGGTCCTTGAGGCCCTCGGCGGCGTACGCGCTCGCGTCGGTCAGCTGCAACTGCACCAGGCGGCCGCCGATGATCGCGAACAGCACCAGCGCGATGACCGTCGCCAGGCGGAGGCGGCGGCGCGGCTCGGCCAGCTTGGGCAGGCTGGGGCGGCGGGCCAGGCGGGGGACGCGGACGCGGCTCAGCTTCTTGCCCGCGCCGCCCGATCTGCCCGTGCCTACCGATCTGCCCCGGCCGGTCCTGCTCCTCGCCCCGGCCCCCCGGACGGCGCCCCGGACGCCCGCGGCCCGTCCCCCCCTCAATCGGGTGGGCCGGGCGCCGCGTTCCGCGTCGAAGCTGTCGCCGCGCTGCGCCCGCCCGGCGTCCTGGTCGCGGATCGGATGGTTGCGTTGCGCCCAGTCGGCGCTGTCGTCGGCGTCACGATTGTGGAACGCACCGCTGCGCCGCGCCCGTGCGGCGCGCTCGGCGCGGGCCTCGCGCTCCGCGCGGGTCATCCGCTCGGCGCGCGAGGCCGTGGTGCGGCGGGCCGGCTCGCGCTGCTGCGCCCCAACGACGCCGTCGCCGTCCGGCGATCCGTTGCGTTGCGCCCGCTCGGCCCGCTCGTCCCGCGCCGCGCGCTCCGCACGGGCGGCCCGCTCGGCGCGGGAGGCGGCGCTGCGGTCGGCGCGCGCCGGGGTGTCCGTCCGTTCGACGCGCAGCGGATCGGACCGCTGCGCGTCGTAGTCCTGGTCCGCCTCGTCCTCGCGGGGGCGGCGGACCGCCGTGCGGCGCGGGTCGGCGCGGCGCGGGTCGCGGGTCGGGTCGGTGCGGCGCGGCTGCTCGCTGCGGCCGCCCTGGATGACCTCCAGCGCCGGGCGGAACGGGTCCTTGCGGCCGCCGGCCTCGACCGACGCGTCGCGGACCGAGCGCCCCCGCGGGGTGTACCGCTTGGCCTCGGACATCGTGCCGCGCAGCGGCTGGTCCGCCGTGCCGTTGCCGCCGGACGGCGAGGCACCCTCCGAACGGGAACGGGCGGAGGCACCGGCACCCCCCGCGCCGGCGCGACCGCCCGTCCGCTGCCGACCGGCGTCAGCCCCCCGACCGGTGGTGTCCCTGCGCTCGGCGCCCCCGCGCCGCTCGCTCCCGCCCCGCCGATCTGGAGTGTCGCCAGCCATCGTCCCGACTTCCGTTCGTCAGTCCACTATGGACTTGGGTGGAATTCCCTTGGTCACTTGCTCGGGCCCGGCATCTCCAGCTTGGTGCCGTCGGGCAGCACCAGGAAGGCCGGCGTGCGCGACGGCACGAGGCCCAACTGCTTCGCCCGCGACGCGAGCGTCACCGGCGATTCCTTGTTGGCCAGATCGCTGCGCAGCCGCTCCTCGTCGCGGTCGAGGTTGTCCTGCCTGGTCTTCAACGCGTCGAGCTTGAAGGCGTTCTCGGCGATCCGCGTGTTCAGCACGAGGATGCCGACCACGCCCGAGAGCACCAGCACGAGCACGAGCGCCACGAACGGCGCCCGCGGCGCACTGACCGGCGCCGGCGGCGCCACCCGCAGGCGCGGGGACGCCTGCTTGGTGTCGGACGCGTGCCGTTCGGGCGCGGCGCCCGCCTTCGTGGTCTCGTGCTGCGGCGCGAGCGCCGTCGCACCGTCGATCAGATAGTCCCGTCGCTGCTGCTGGTCCTGCTCAGCGACGCGCCCCGTGGTCCGGCCCCCCGACCGCGGTGCACCCTGCTGAGCCTTGCGCTGCCGGCTGGCCGGCAGTGTCGTCACGTTCATCACACCTCCCCCAATGTGTTTGTCCGGGATCACGCTGGACTGTTCGGACGTTTCTTGCGTTCCACCGCGCGGAGTCGCACCGACGCCGCGCGCGGGTTGGCCGCTGTTTCGGCCGCGTCGGGGAGCTCGGCTCCCCGGGTGAGCGCCCGCAGCTCGGGTTCGCTGCCGGGCGGCTCGAAGGGCAGCTCGACCGGCACGGTCGAGCGGGTCCGCTCCGTGATCGCCTGCTTGACCAGGCGGTCCTCGAGCGAGTGGTACGACAGCACGACCAGCCGCCCCCCGGGCCGCAGCGCGTCCAGCGCCGCGGGGATCGCCCGCTCGAGGACCGCGAGCTCGCGGTTGACCTCGATGCGCAGCGCCTGGAAGGTCCGCTTGGCCGGGTGCCCGCCGGTGCGCCGGGCGGGCGCGGGGATGGACTCGCGGACCAGTTCGGCAAGGCGGGCCGAGCTGGTCAGCGGGGACTTCTCCCGCTCCCGGATGATCGACGCGGCGATACGGGAGGCGAACTTCTCCTCCCCGTACACGCGCAGGACCCGGGCCAGGTCGCCGTGGCTGTAGGTGTTGAGCACCTCCGCCGCGGTCGTGCCCCGGGTCTGGTCCATGCGCATGTCCAACGGCGCGTCCTGGGCGTAGGCGAAGCCGCGCGCGGCCTCGTCCAGCTGCAGGGAGGACACGCCCAGGTCGAACAGGCCGGCGTCGATCCGCTCGTCGCCCAGCACCTCGGGCAGCTCGTCGTAGACGGCGTGCACGAGGCGGATCCGATCGGCGAACGGCGCGAGCCGCTTGCCCGCCAGCGCCAGGGCCTGCGGGTCGCGGTCCAGGCCCAGCAGCCGGGCCTGCGGGTTCGCCGTGAGCACCGCCTCGGCGTGCCCGCCGAGGCCGAGCGTGGCGTCCAGGTACAGCGCGCCGGGCCGGGTCAGCGCCGGGGCGAGCAGCTCGAGGCAGCGCTCGAGCAGCACGGGCACATGAACGTCCCGCTCCCCCATCGTCGCCCCCCTGCCGGCGGCGGGTTCGCGGCCCGCCGTGGTGCTGAAAAACCTGCCCCAGTGCGCGAGCGCCGTACCGCCAGCTCCCCATCCGCCCGCCCGCCCTGGCACCGGGGAAGTGGTGTCAGGACTTCGAGAAACTCTGAGCGGCTGGAGAGCTGCCGGTACGGCGGCCTCAAAGTCGGTTACTGCAGTTGGACCTCACAGTCCTCCCGGCAGCACCCCCTCCTCGATGCCCGCAAAGTCCTCCTCGCTTTCAGCGAGGTAGGTGTCCCAGGCCTGGCGATCCCAGATCTCTACCCGGGTGCTTGCCCCGATCACGACGAGATCGCGGTCCAACCCGGCATACTCGCGAAGATGCTGCGGGATGGTGACCCGGCCCTGCCGATCGGGAACCTCGTCGTGCGCGCTGGCGAAGAACACCCGGCTGTACGCCCGGGCCGCCTTGTTCGTCATCGGTGTGGCGCGAAGCTGCTCGGCGATTCGGGCGAATTCGGCACCGGGGAACACGTAGAGGCAGCGCTCCTGTCCCTTGGTGATCACGACACCTCCCGCCAGTTCGTCCCGAAACTTGGCCGGCAGGATCAACCGGCCCTTTTCGTCCAGGCGAGGAGTGTGGGTGCCCAGGAACATGCGGCAACCACCCCTTCCCACCGCGAACGGTCCCCCCGGGGCCGGCCGAGCCCCCCGGCTCCGCCATCGCGCTCCACTGTACTCCACTTCCCTCCACCGTCAACGGAAAACCGCCCGATCCGGCGCGCCCGCCCGTGAAGAATTCCCACGTCAAACGGGGTGGAGACGAGTGGAGGACGCCGGGCGTGCCCGATCGGTGGAGGCCACTCCCGCCGCTCGATAAATCGGACAAACCGCCCTATGGTGCGCCCTTCGGCGCCGGGCCGGCTGCCCGGGGAGTCGCGGTGGAGGGAAGTGGGGGGCCGCGGGGAGCCGGGTGGGCCCGTGGGACCGTGTGGGTGTCGCGCGCGCCGGGTAGGGTCAGCGCATCGCCGAACACCGTGGAAGCGAGATGACGGACAACAAGCTGCCGATGCGGGCCAAGCTCGCCACCTCACTGTCGCGCGGCGCCGCCGCGCTGTCACGCGCAACCGGCCGGGGCGACGGATCGGTCATCGGCGGCCGCATCGGCCTGATGATCGACCCGAACCTCCTCGCGGCGCTGGCCGCCGGCCGGCAGATCGCGCTGGTCTCCGGCACCAACGGCAAGACCACCACCACCCGGCTGACCGCCGCCGCGATGGGCGTGCTCGGCCCGGTGGCGACCAACAGCCTGGGCGCCAACATGCCGACCGGGCACACCTCGGCCCTGGCCAAGGCGGGCGCGACGCCCTACGCCGTGCTGGAGGTCGACGAGCACTACCTCAAGCAGGTGCTCGACCAGACCAGGCCCAGCGTCGTCGCGCTGCTCAACCTGAGCCGCGACCAGCTGGACCGGGCCAAGGAGGTCGCCATGATGGCGGCCATGTGGCGCGACGCGCTGCCCGGCCGCGACCTGCACCTCGTGGCCAACGCCGACGACCCGATGGTCGTGTGGGCGGTCGGCAAGGCCGTCACCGGGGGCACCGGGGTGACCTGGGTCGCCGCCGGCCAGCGCTTCCACGACGACTCCTGGGTCTGCCCCGAGTGCGGCGCGTCGATCGAGCGCGACGGCGAGCAGTGGAGGTGCGCGGCCGGCAACCTCAGCCGCCCGATCCCCCACTGGACGGTCAGCGGCGACGGCGTGGTGGACAACACCGGCATGTACCACCAGATCACCCTCCAGCTCCCCGGCCGGGTGAACCGGGCCAACGCGGCGACCGCCCTGGCCGTGGCCGCGTACTTCGGCGTGCCGCCGGCCAAGGCGGTGCCGGAGCTGGCCAAGGTGGCCTCCGTCGCCGGCCGCTACGCCACCGTGGTCCGCGACGGGCGCACCATCCGGCTGCTGCTGGCCAAGAACCCGGCCGGCTGGCTCGAGTCGTTCGACATGGCCGAGGACGTGCCGACGCTGCTGTCCATCAACGCGCGGGACCCCGACGGCCTGGACACGTCGTGGCTGTACGACGTCGACTTCTCCCCGCTGCGCGGGCGCCGTGTGCTGATCACCGGCGACCGGGCCATGGACCTGGCGGTGCGCCTCGAGGTCAACGAGGTGCGCTTCGAGCACGTCCGCTCGTTCGGCCAGGCGCTCTCGCTGGTCCCGCCGGGCCGGCTCGAGGTCATCGCCAACTACACCGCTTTCCAGGACATCCGAGCGGAGCTGGACCGTGTCAACTGAGTCCCACCTGCGCCTGATCTGGCTGTACCCCGACCTGCTCTCGACCTACGGCGACCGCGGCAACCTGCTGATCCTGGCCCGCCGCGCCGACCTGCGCGGCCTGCCGGTCGAGTGCGCCGAGGTCCGCGCGGACAACCGGGTCCCGGCCGACGGCGACATCTACCTGCTCGGCGGCGGCGAGGACGGCCCGCAGGCCCTGGCCGCCCAGCGCCTCGCCGCCGACGGCAACCTGCGCCGCGCGGTCGAGCGCGGCGCGACGGTGTTCGCGGTCTGCGCCGGCTATCAGCTGCTGGGCCACTCGTTCTTCGCGAAGGGCGCGAAGTACCCCGGCCTGAGCCTGCTGGACCTCGACTCGGACCGCGGCGAGTCCCGCGCCGTGGGCGAGCTGGCCGGCGAGACCCACCCGGCCCTGGGCCTGCCGACCCTGACCGGCTTCGAGAACCACGGCGGCCGCACCCACCTCGGCCCGGGCGTGAAGCCCCTGGCCAAGGTCACCACGGGCATCGGCAACGACGGCCAGTCCGAGGGCGCCTGGAACGGCCGGATCCTGGGCACCTACTCCCACGGCCCCGCGCTGGCCCGCAACCCGGCCATCGCCGACCTGCTGCTGCGCTGGGCCACCGGCCTGGCCATGGAGCCGATCGACGACCGCTGGCCCATGGCCCTGCGCAACGAGCGCCTCTCCGCCATCGCCAGGTAACTGCGGTCTTGCCACCACAAAGCTGGCAGGGAGGCCCCCAGGGCCGACCGGTCGCTGACGGGAGCAACGGCGCCCTGGTTGCGCGGACCGGAGCCATATGTATTGCAAAGGGCCGGCTCTTCGGTAAGAGCCGGCCCTTTGCGTGCGCCAGGATCAGACGACGACCGAGACCATGCGGCCCTTGACGACGATGACCTTCTTCGGGGTCTTGCCGGACAGCTGGTCGGCGACCGCGGCCAGGGCGGCGGCGCGGACCGTCTCCTCGTCGGCGTCGGCGGCGATGTCGATCTTGCCGCGGACCTTGCCGTTGACCTGGACGGGGTAGGTGACCTGCTCGGCGACCAGGTAGGCCGGGTCGGCCGCCGGGAAGTCGGCGTAGGCGACCGACGTGGTGTTGCCCAGGCGCTGCCACAGCTCCTCGGCCAGGTGCGGGGCGAACGGGGAGATCATGCGGACCAGCGGGTCGGCGACCTCGCGCGGCGTGCCGCTCGGGGACACCTGGGTGGCCCGGTTGGTCAGCTCGATCATCTTGGCGATGGCGGTGTTGAAGCGCATCTCCTCGATGTCGACGCGCACGCCGTCGATCACCCGGTGCAGCAGGCGGCGGGTCTCGTCGTCCAGGGCGTCGTCGGTGATCCGCACGGCGTCGCTCTGCTCGTCGATGACCAGGCGCCACACGCGCTGCAGGAAGCGCTGGGCGCCGACGACCGCCCTGGTCTCCCAGGGGCGGGAGACGTCCAGCGGGCCCATCGACATCTCGTAGACGCGGAACGTGTCGGCGCCGTAGCGCTCGCACATCTCGTCCGGGGTGACGACGTTCTTCAGGGACTTGCCCATCTTGCCGTACTCCCGGACCACCTCCTCGTCGCCGTAGAAGAACCTGCCGGCCTGGCGCTCCTCGACCTTCTCGGCCTCGACGTACATGCCGCGGGAGTCCTTGTACGCGTACGCCTGGATGTAGCCCTGGTTGAACAGCTTGCGGAACGGCTCCTCGGACGAGACGAAGCCGCGGTCGAACAGCACCTTGTGCCAGAAGCGGGCGTACAGCAGGTGCAGCACCGCATGCTCCACGCCGCCGACGTACAGGTCCACGCCGCCGACGTCGCCGGGCTGCTGCGGGCCCATCCAGTACTGCTCGTTGGCCGGGTCGACCAGCTTCGCGGCGTTGGCCGGGTCCAGGTAGCGCAGCTCGTACCACGACGAGCCAGCCCACTGCGGCATGACGTTGGTCTCGCGGGTGTACGCCTTCGGGCCGTCGCCCAGGTCCAGGGTGACCTCGACCCACTCCTTCGCCCGCGACAGCGGCGTCTCCGGCATGCTGCCGGCGTCGTCGACGTCGAACGTGCGCGGCGAGAAGTCCTCGACCTCGGGCAGCTCGACCGGCAGCATCGACTCGGGCAGCGCGATCGGCAGGCCGGTCTCGTCGTAGACGATCGGGAACGGCTCGCCCCAGTAGCGCTGGCGGCTGAACAGCCAGTCGCGCAGGCGGTAGGTGATGGCGCCGACGCCGTGGCCGTTGGCCTCCAGCCACTCGGTGATCTTCGCCTTGGCGTCGGCGACGCCCAGGCCGTCCAGGCTGAACCCGTCGGGGCGGGTGGAGTTGATGGCGGGGCCGTCGCCGGTGAACGCCTTGCCGTCGAAGCCCTCGCTCGGCTGCACCGTGCGGATGATCGGCAGGTCGAAGACCTCGGCGAAGGCCCAGTCGCGCTCGTCCTGGCCGGGCACCGCCATGATCGCGCCGGTGCCGTAGCCGGCCAGCACGTAGTCGGCGATGAAGACCGGGATCGAGCGGCCGTCGACCGGGTTGGTGGCGTAGGCGCCGATGAAGACGCCGGTCTTCTCCTTGGCGTCGGCCTGGCGCTCGACGTCGGTCTTCGAGGCCGCGAACGCGCGGTAGTCGGCGACCGCGTCGGCCGGGGTGGCCGCGCCGCCGGTCCACTTGTCGTTGGTCCCCTCGGGCCAGGCGGCCGGGACCAGGTCGTCGACCAGCGCGTGCTCCGGGGCCAGCACCATGTAGGTCGCGCCGAACAGCGTGTCGGGGCGGGTGGTGAAGACCCGGATCGGCGCGCCGGCCTCGGTCGCGAAGTCGACGTGGGCGCCGCGGGACCGGCCGATCCAGTTGCGCTGCATGGCCTTGACCTTGTCCGGCCAGTCCAGCCGGTCCAGGTCGTCCAGCAGCCGGTCGCCGTAGGCGGTGATCCGCATCATCCACTGGCGCAGGTTGCGCTTG
This sequence comes from Dactylosporangium sp. NPDC051485, assembly GCF_040682015.1. Classification (NCBI taxonomy): domain Bacteria; kingdom Bacillati; phylum Actinomycetota; class Actinomycetes; order Micromonosporales; family Micromonosporaceae; genus Dactylosporangium; species Dactylosporangium sp. NPDC051485. The sequence goes on along the minus strand of NZ_JBFAZW010000035.1, from coordinate 35,643 downwards.
AAGACCGGGAAGTTGCCCCGCTCGCTGCGCCCGTCCGGCGTGACCTCCTCGTTGGCCAGCACGGTGCCCAGGCCGGGGCACCAGTTGACCGGGGCCTCCGACATGTACGCCAGGCGGTAGCCGTCGACCACGCCGCGGCGCTCGACCGCGGACAGCTCGTCCCACGCCCGGCCGTCCGGGGTGGCCCGCTCGCCGGACGCGAACTCCTCGATCAGCTCGTCGATCGGCCGGGCCTTCTGCCGGTCGGTGTCGAACCAGGAGTTGAAGATCTGCAGGAAGATCCACTGGGTCCAGTGGTAGAACTCGGTGTCGGTGGTCGCTACGCTGCGCCGGTCGTCGTAGGCCAGGCCCAGGCGGCGCAGCTGGCCGCGGTACCGCTCGACGTTGGCCTCCGTCGTGGTGCGCGGGTGCGTGCCCGTCTGCACCGCGTACTGCTCGGCCGGCAGGCCGAAGGCGTCGAAGCCCATCGGGTGCAGCACGTTGTAGCCGGCCATGCGGAAGTACCGCGTGTAGCAGTCCGTGCCGATGTACCCCAGCGGGTGGCCCACGTGCAGGCCGGCGCCCGACGGGTAGGGGAACATGTCCATCACGTACAGCTTCGGCGCGCCCGCGCGCGGGTGGGCAGGGTCGCTGAGCGGACCGGTCGGGTTCGGTGCGTGGAACGTGCCGTTCTCGGACCAGTAGTCCTGCCAGCACGCCTCGATCTCCGCCGCCATCGCCGCCGTGTAGCGGTACGGCGGGATGTCGACCGCTCCGTCGGTCACTGCCTCGCTCATGACTGTCGCCACCTCAGGGTCTCGGAATTCTCCAGCATTGTCCGGGCATGAAAAAACCCCTCGCGCAGGAGGGGTCGCCGTGCCGTCGCGTTTCAGCGCGTCAGCACGGCTCGCTAAGAAGCCGGACCACCCGGGTCATACCCGCAGTGTACCCCAGCGTGCGAGGCGGCTATCCGAGCGTCGATCGGGCTCACCCGGCGGCCACCGGGGGCGCCGCGGCATCACCGCGAACCGTGCGTGACCGTCCGTTTCCCCGTAGTCGTAGACGTTCGTCATGTTCGGGTGCGAAAGTCACGCCGCGCGCCGGATTCGGCGACGCCAATCGGTGTCGGCGGCGAAGCGCGGGCGCCGCCCTCGCCCGGCAGCCACCCCGCTTCCACCCTTCTGGTCTGCCCCGATCGACGGTGGCCGACATCCCGGGCCACCGTTTACCCGCAGCCTGGCCGGGTACGTCGGGGCCGCCGGAAAAAGCTGCAACCGGCCGGGCCAGGATGTCCGCAATGACGGAATCCCGTCCGGCGCCGCGTCAATTCCCCGGCTAGCCTGAGGGGACACGACGGCCCGAGTCGCGATTGATGACAACGTTTTCGCGCAACCGGGCGGTTCACCTATGGGTCTTACACCTAACGGTGGCCACGGCACGATCACGAGGAGGCCAGTTGACCAGGCACCGCACGTTCGAGGAACTCGGGGCCCCGCTACCCGCGCCCGAGTTCCGCGCGGCGACCGACGCGATCGTCGCGAACATCGAACAGGTCATCGAGGGTAAGACGGCGACCGTGCGGCTGGCCCTAGCCGTGCTGCTCGCCGAGGGGCACCTGCTCATCGAAGATGTTCCCGGCGTCGGCAAGACCAAACTCGCCAAGGCGCTCGCCCGCTCCATCGACTGCTCGGTGCGGCGGATCCAGTTCACGCCGGACCTGCTGCCCAGCGACGTCACCGGCGTCAGCGTCTACAACCAGGAGACGCGGGACTTCGAGTTCAAGCCGGGCGCCGTGTTCGCCAACATCGTCGTCGGCGACGAGATCAACCGGGCCTCGCCGAAGACGCAGTCGGCGCTGCTGGAGAGCATGGAGGAGCGGCAGGTCACCGTCGACGCGGCGACGTACCCGCTCCAGGTGCCGTTCATGGTCATCGCGACGCAGAACCCGATCGAGATGGAAGGCACGTACCCGCTGCCCGAGGCCCAGCGCGACCGGTTCACCGCCCGGATCGCCATGGGTTACCCGGACATGGGCGCCGAGCTCGCCATGCTCGACGTGCACGGCCGCCACGACGCCCTGGACGACCTCGCGCCGGTCTCCGACTCCACCACCATCCGCCGCATGATCGCCAGCGTCCGCGACGTGCACGTCGCCGACGCCGTGAAGCAGTACGCCGTGAACATCGTGACCGCCACCCGCGAGTCCGGCGAGCTGCGCCTCGGCGCCTCCCCTCGCGCCACGCTGCAGCTGCTGCGCACCGCCCGCGCCGTCGCCGCCATCGAGGGCCGCGAGTTCGTGCTCCCGGACGACCTGCAGGCGCTCGCCGTGCCGGTGCTGGCGCACCGCGTCATCCCCACGGCCGAGGCCCAGCTGTCCCGCCGGACCACCGACGCCATCATCGCCGAGCTGGTGCACCGGCTGCCGCTGCCGTCGGACCGCCAGCCGCGCTCGCCGTACGACACCCGGCAGCAGCGGCCGCAGCAGTACGGGGGCCGCTGAGCATGCGAGAGGCGCTGCGGGGGCTCACCACCCGGGGTCGTAGTTTCCTGGCCGCCGCCGCAGCGGCCCTCATCGCCGCGCTGATCCTCGGCGAGCGCGACCTGCTGCGCGTGGCGATCCTGCTCGCCGCGCTGCCGCTGCTGTCCGCTGCGTACGTGGGGCGCACCCGCTACCGCCTGTCGTGCAGCCGCACCCTCGACCCGCACCGCGTGCAGGTCGGGGCGAACGCACGCGTCATCCTTCGGCTGCAGAACCTGTCCCGGCTGCCCACCGGCACCATGCTGCTGGAGGACCGGCTGCCGTACGCACTGGGCAGCCGGCCCCGGCTGGTGCTGGAGAAGCTGGGCGCGCACCAGGCCAGCTCGGTGGCCTACACCGTGCGGGCCGACGTGCGCGGCCGCTACGAGGTCGGCCCGCTGGTCGTGCGGCTGACCGACCCCTTCGGGCTGTGCGAGCTGACCCGGGCCTTCCCGTCGGTCGACCGGCTCACGGTGATCCCGCAGGTCGCGCCGCTGCCGGCGGTGCGCCTGGCCGGCGAGTTCGCCGGCTCCGGGGACAGCCGGGCCCGCTCGGTCGCCGTGCACGGCGAGGACGACGCGGCCACCCGGGAGTACCGCTACGGCGACGACCTGCGCCGCGTGCACTGGCGCTCGACGGCCCGCACCGGCGAGCTCATGGTGCGCCGCGAGGAGCAGCCGTGGGAGAGCCGGGCGACCGTCGTGCTCGACACCCGTTCCGCCGCCCACCGCGGCGAGGGTCCCACGGCGAGCTTCGAGTGGGCGGTCTCCGCGGCCGCGAGCATCGCGGTGCACCTGCGCGAGGCGGGGTACAAGATGCGGCTCGTCACCGATGCCGGCGTCGACGTGGACGCGACCGAGATCGACGGCGACGGCCCGCTGCTCGACCAGCTCGCCGACGTGCGGCTGGCCCAGCGCAGCGACATCGGCACCCTCATCGAGCGGGTGCGCCGGCGCAGCGACGGCGGCCTGATCATCGGCATCTTCGGCCTGCTGTCCTCGGCCGAGGCCGAGCTGCTGGCCTCGTTCCGCTCCAACAACGCGACCTGCGTCGCGCTGTTCATCGACTCCTCGACCTGGCTGAACCTGCCCACGGCGGCCCGCGAGGAGGCGGACAAGGCGCACGGCGTCGCGTCCCTCGCGCTGCTGCGCAGCGGCTGGCGGGTCGTGGAGGTGCCGCACGGGGCCAAGCTCTCCGGGTTGTGGCCGCAGACCGGGCGAGGGTCGCAGGGCTTCGCCTGGCGCGCCGCGTCCGCGGAGAGCGTCGCTGGAGGAGTCCGGTGAACCAACGCAAGCACCTGACGCTGATCGCGGCCGGCTCGGCGTTCCTCGCCTCGCTGCCGCTGACCAACGTCTTCGACCACTACACCTGGGCCTTCCGCGCGCTGCTCGTGGTCGCCGTCATGTGCGGCGTGGGCCTGCTGGTGCGCAGCCTCCGGGCGCCGGTCTGGGCCCCGACGGCGGCGATGGCGCTGGCCGCGCTGCTGTCGCTCACCTGGCTGTACCGCAGCCACGAGGAGTACCTGGGCATCCTGCCCTCGCCGGGCACGATCGCGCACTTCGCGCAGCTGCTGCGCACGGCGTCGGTGGAGATGAGCGAGTACGCGACGCCGGTCAGCGACCGCGACGGCTTCCTCTTCCTGGCCACGCTCGGCGTCGCCGTGGTCGCGCTGCTCGTCGACGTGTTCGCCGTGGTGGTCCGCCGGCCGGCCCTGGCCGGCCTGCCCATGCTGGCGATCTACTCGGTGCCGGTCACCGTCGACACCGAGGACACCAGCTGGTTCCCCTTCGCGCTGGGCGCCGTCGGCTTCCTGTGGCTGCTCGTCACCGACAACGTCGACCGGGTGCGCCGCTTCGGCCGCCGCTTCACCGGCGACGGCCGCGACGTCGACCTGTGGGAGCCGTCCCCGCTGGCCGCGGCCGGTCAGCGGCTCGGCGCGCTGAGCGTGATCGCCGCGGTGATCCTGCCGCTCATCCCGTTCGCCATGCCGGCCGGCCTGCTCGGCAGCATCGGCGCGGGGGCGGGCGGCGGCGGGGGCGGCGGCATCGGCAACGGGCACAACGGCAGGTCGGTCAGCATGTTCGCCCTGCTGTCCGGCCAGCTCAACCGGGACAAGGCGTTCGAGATGGTCAAGGTGACCGACCTCGACGACCCGCACCCCTTCTACCTGCGCTTCAACGTGCTCGAGGACCTCTCCGCCAAGGGCTTCAGCGCCCGGCCGATCAGCGGCGGCGCGCCCGTCGGCAACGGCTTGCCCAAGCCCGAGTGGGAGTCGTCGGTCAAGGTCGCCAGCCACCAGGCCCGCATCGAGGTCACCAACGAGCTCGCGATCAGTTACCTGCCGATCTACACCTGGCCCACCAAGATCGACAAGGTCAGCAACAGCTGGGCCTTCGACCCGAGGACCGCGGTGGTGTACTCCGGGAAGGACACCACCGCCAAGAAGTCCTACAACGTCACGTACCTGCGCCCGGAGATCTCGCCGGACGAGCTGCGCGCCGCCGCCCCGCTCAACCCGAACGACCCGCAGCTCAAGGACCTCGCCACGGCCCCGCCCAACGCGGTCGTCAAGGCCAAGGTGGACGAGCTCATCAAGGGCAAGACGACGGAGTACGACAAGGTCAAGGCGATCTACGACTCCTTCTCGCCCGACAAGGGCTTCACCTACGACACGTCGACCGGCGCGGACACCAGCGGCACGAAGATCGCCGACTTCCTGACCAACAAGCGGGGGTACTGCGCCCAGTACGCCGCCGCCTTCGGCTGGCTGCTGCGCGAGGCCAAGATCCCGGCCCGGGTGGCGTTCGGCTTCGCTCGGGGCAGCCAGGGCGCGAACAAGACCACGACGCTGACCAACTTCAACCTGCACGCGTGGACCGAGGTGTACTTCCCGGGCTTCGGCTGGCTGCCGTTCGACGCGACGCCGCCGACGGGCGTCATCGGGTCGATGAGCCCGGAGTACCTCCCGGCGAACAACGCCACCATCGGCGACGATGCCCCAAACCGGCGCGGCAACCAGCCCCTGCCGGACTCGTCCTCGTCGGCCGCGCCCGGCGCCGTCGGCACGCACGACAACCCGGGCGACACCGGCGGCAACCAGGACGCGCAGACGAAGTCGTTCGGCGACCGGCTGCAACGCTTCCTCTCCAGCGCCCTCGGCGTCACCTCGATCAGCGTGGTCCTGCTGCTCCTGCTGCTGGCCGTCCCGGCCCTGGCCCGCGCCCGCACCCGCCGGCGCCGCCTGAGCCTCACCCCCGCCGGACCGGCCGGCCTCTCGGTCTCCGGCGCGGACGCCCCGGAGATGGTCGTGGTCCCGGACGAGCGCGCGATCGGCGCCGCCCGCGACGACGCCCACCGGGCCTGGGACGAACTGCTCGACACGATGCTCGACTACCGCATCCCCGTCGACGAGGCAGAAACGCCCCGCGCGACGGTCGATCGGCTGGTCCGCAAGGAGCGGCTGCGCGACCAGGCCGAGTCCGGGGCGCGGCTGCTGAGCACCGCGGAGGAGCACGCGCGGTACGCCCAGCGGCCCCTCACCGGCCGCGAGCTGCGCTCGGCCATCTCGGCGGTGGAGTCGTCCTTCGCCACGAACGCCACCGGCAAGGTGCGCTTCACGGCCCGCTTCCTGCCGCCGTCGGTGCTGCGGCGGTGGCGCATGGGGATCGGCATCCGCGGTGGCAACGCGGCGCTGGCCGTCGGGCGCGGCTGGGACTCGGTGATGCGGGTGCTGAGCGTGCGGCGGTTCGTGGCTCGGCGCGGGGAGCGCTGACCTCTTCCCCGATGGGGACGCCTCCATTTCGGGGGCGTCCCCATCGGGCATTTTCCGGGGTGTCCCGGCGGGCGTTTTGCACGATAAGTCGGGCGCTGGCGCGCCACGACTTATCGGATTTTTCGCCTGTCGGGGCTTAGATCGCACTTTTCGCTTCTGCCCGAATTTCGGCGGCGCGCGGGCATTGGCGATGGTGCCATTTGCGGAGTTGGTCGCATTTCGCCGGAACAATGCCGCGACGGTTCAGCGCTGCCGTCGAGTCCTTCGCCGGGTCGGTGCACAGCAGCGTCGAGTGCGCCCCCGCCGACCCGCCCACCAGCGCCGCGCATCCGGCGAACGCGCTGGCGCCGCAGGGGTACTTCGCGAGGCGGGCAGCATCACGGTGCCGGCGAGGAGGTTTCTGACGAGACTTACGTCGTCCGGGCGGACGATGCGACGAACACGGCCGGCGACGAGAGCGACAGCAGCAGGCCCGGCCCCCGCTCGAGGGCGCCGAGGAGGAATCCTGCAGGCGGTACGGGCCGGCGAGCATCGAGGCCGCACCGGCGGGCCCGGATCGCGGGGTAGTTCGCGGCACCGCCGAGCAGACCGGGGGCGCGGGTTCTCGCCAAGCGGCAGGTCGCCGGCCGGGGGCAGGCAATCGTCCAGACCCCAGGGTTGAGCTCGGCGTGGCCCCGGACGACCAAGGCTGAAGCCCGGGCGATCCGCGGGTCGATCGGCGCCCGTGGCTCGCGGATTTCGCCGGACCGGTCCGCCCGGGTTCCGGCGGCCGACGCGTCGGCTTCCCGGCCCGGACAGGGGCGTGCACGGCTTGAAAGCCGGCGGGATCAGGTCGGGCTGACCGGGCCGCTCTCGTTTCGGAGCGGGTCCAGGAAGGAGCGGGTCCAGGAACAGGAGGGGGCGGCGGTGAGGCCGACCGCGGCCCGGCGATGAGATGAACCGGGGCGCGCCGCAGCACGGCGGCCGGCGCGGCTCTGAGGTGCCACAGGTGGGCGCGGGGTGGCCACTCGCGGGTCGCTCCGCGAGGCGGGGTGACCGGCGCGGCTCTGAGGTGCCGCGGGCGGGCGTGAAGTAACCACTCGTGGTCACCCAACCGGAGGTCAGCGCGGCGCCGGCCCCTCCACGCGGCGGGGTGGCCGGCGCGGCTCTGAGGTGCCGCTGGCGGGCGCCAAGTAGCCACTCGCCGGCCGCTCCGCGAGGCGGGGTGGCCGGCGCAGGCTCAGGCCGTCGTCAGAGGTCGCCCTCCGGGCGGCGGCGCCAGCGGTCCTCGAGCCGGTCCACCAGGCCGCCGCGCCGCTGGCGGGTGCGGCGCGAGGCCGTGCCGCCGACGGCGTGCAGGTCGGTGGTCTGGCCGCGGCGGTATGCCTGGACGCCGAACGCCAAGGCGCACAGCATGACCAGGAAGCCGCCCACGCCCAGGAGTGGGATGGAAATCGCCACGCCGTAGACAAGCAGCGCCATGCCGGCCAGCAGCAGGATCCCTGCGGCGATCATCCGGCGCTTGGCATGGAACCGCGGGTCGGTGGCGCGCACCGCCGAGGCAAACTTTGGATCCTCGGCAAGCGACCGCTCGATCTGCTCGAACAGCCGCTGCTCGTGCTCCGAGAGCGGCACGGCACTCCTCCCCGGTCGCGAAGGCCGGCCCTGAAGGGACCGGCTGTCCGGCACAGCCGGACGGCTGCGTACTGGCAAGTTTACGAGGGGGTCAACCAGTCGGAAAGCGGGACGATGGTCCGGTCGTGCCGATTTTCCGACGAGTGTGACTCCTATGTCCTTCCATTGTGTCGTGTCGGGGACGCTCCTGCCCCATCCCCCGCCGGTGCGGCTCCGTTTCCGTCGGTTCGCATTCCGTCACCGCGCAGTAAGCTGGCGGGCTTGACGAGGCCCGGGCCGAAGCGGGCGGCGACCGCGTCGGCGGCCCGCTCGGCGTCGCGCCAGCCGTGGTCGCGCTCACCCAGCGTCATCTGCCGCGGGGTGCCGTCGGTGTGTGCGAGCCCCTCGACGCGCACCCCGACGAGGCGAATGCGCTCGCCGGGGCGGCCGGACTGGAACAGCGCCCACGCCAGCTCGAAGATCTCGCGGCTCACGTCGGTGGGCACGTCTACGGTGCGTGATCGGCTGAGCGTCTGGAAGTCGGCCAGCCTGATCTTGACCGAGACGGTGCGGCCGACCTGGCCGGCGTGGCGCAGGCGGCGGGCGACCTTGTCCGACAGGGCGAGCATCGCGCGTCGGATGGTGGACAGGTCGCTCACGTCGACGTCGAACGTGGTCTCGGCGCCGATCGACTTCTCGACGTGGTTGGGAATCACCCGTCGGGGGTCACGGGCGAGGGACAACTCGTGCAGGTGATGGGCGGCCGCGTCACCCACCGCCGAGCGCAGCATCCCGACCGGGGCGGCGGCGAGATCGCCGATGGTCTTCAGCCCCAGCCGCTGGAGGGTCTCGGCGGTGCGCTCGCCGACGCCCCACAGCGCCTCGACGGGCAGCGGGTGGAGGTACTCCAGCTCGCGGTCCCTCGGGATCACCGCCATCCCGTCGGGCTTGGCCCGCGTGGACCCGAGCTTGGCCAGGAACTTCGTGCCGGCCACCCCCACCGAGCAGGTGAGCCGCTGCTCCCCCGCCACCCGCCGCCGGATCAGCGCCGCGATCTCGGCCGGCCGCCCGAGCAGCCGCCGCGCGCCGGCCACGTCGAGGAAGGCCTCGTCGAGCGAGAGCGGCTCGACCAGCGGCGTCACGTCGCGGAAGATCGCCATCACGGCGCGGGACGCCTCCGTATACGCCGCGAAGTCCGGCGGCAGGAACACCGCGTGCGGGCACAGCCGTTGGGCCCGGCTGCCGGGCATCGCGCTGCGCACCCCGTATTTGCGCGCCTCGTAGCTGGCCGCGGAGACCACCCCGCGCGGGCCCGCCCCGCCGACGATGACGGGCTTGCCGCGCAGGTCGGGGCGGCGCCGGACCTCCACCGACGCGTAGAACGCGTCCATGTCCACGTGCAGCACCGTGCACCCGGAGTCGTCGGCGTCGGGCCCGAACTCGCCGGCGCCCCCGCGTGGTACCACCTGACTTCGCCCCACAGTGGGAACCCTAGCGGGGGCGTATGACAAGTTTGACGAGAACTTAGGTTTGCCTTACCTTCCAGGCATGGCCCATGTCGCGATGACCTCGCCCCTGGCGCCGGTCGTCGCGGCCGTGGAGGGTCTTCGCCGCCGCCACCCGGCCCTGACCAGATGCGTCACCCGGGGTCTGGTGATCACCCCGACGGCGCAATGGTCCAGAGCGATCAACCCCGAAGCCGCCGCGGTACTGCTCGTAGCCGGCTGGACCCGGGCCCGCCGCGTCCCGTTGCTGATTCCGGGTGAGACCTTCGTGAACCGCGCCGGGCAGCTGGGCGTGCGCCGGGCCCACGTCGCCGTGCTGGCCGACGACCCGGCGGCGGGCGCGCCGGGCGTGGTGGTCGCCGGAGATCGCATGGAGCTGCTCGACCTGGTGGCGGAGCACGCGGGCGCGGAGGTTTCGCCCTGGGAACTCGCCCGCCACGTGACCACCCTGCTGGCCGCGACGATCCCGCCCACACCCGCCGCCTGTCCAGCCGCGGCACTCGCCACATCACGATGAAGACGGCACTCGCTGAGTCGCGATAAAGCTCGCCGAGTCGCGATAGCGGCGACACAACGGATCAGCGGCGGAGCACCAGCAGGGGGATCTCCATCTCGGCGGCCGTGTTCGAGCCGTGGAAGGCGATCATCTCCGACAGCCGCGGCGTCTCGTGGGCGCTGGCCAGTACGATCCACCGGTCGCGGCAGACCACCACCACGTCGCCGATGCGCCGCAGGTGGGTCTCCGGGACCTCGCCGAACCACCCCGACGCTACGGCCTCGGCGCGCGGGACGACCCAGGCCGCGTCGCCCAGGACGCCCCGCCAGGTGGACAGCACGTCCTGCTCGGCGCCGGGGGCGGTGTGTAGGTAGCGGACCCGCGGCTCGCCCGCCACCACGGCCACGCCCTCGGTCAGGCGCGGGTCGCGGTCCAGGTCGATGCGGCGGTCCGGCGGGACGTCGAGCTGCCCGTGGTCGGCCGTCACCAGCAGCGCAGTGTCGGGCGGGAGCGCGTCGACCAGGCGGGTGAGCAGGCGGTCGGCGGACGCGGCGGCCTCCTGCCACTGCGCGCTGCCGAGGCCCTGGTCGTGGCCGGCGCGGTCGACGTCGGGCAGGTAGCCGTACACCAGGCGGGAGTCGGCCAGCGCGGCCAGCATCTCGTCGGCGACCGCGTCGGCGGCCACGCCGGGGCCGAGCCGGGCGCCGCGGTAGGCCGAGCGGGTGAGGCCGGTGTCGGTGAACGCCGGGTTGGTGACCACGGTCGGGGCCAGGCCCGCCCGCTCGGCCCGGGTGAACGCGGTCGGCAGGGGCTGCCATACGGCCGGGTCGGGGACGTCGGTCCAGTAGAGGTGGTTCACGACCCGGTCGGTGCCGGGGCGGTTGAGGGTGAAGCCGACGATGCCGTGGCGGCCGGGGGCGGCGCCGGTGCCGAGGGTGACCAGGCTCACCGGGGTGGTCGACGGGAAGCCCGACGTGATCCGGCGGGCGGTGCCGAGGCGGCCCTGCACGATGTCGGCGAGCGTCGGGGCGTGGCGGGCCGCGGCCGGGAGCTGGTGCCAGCCCAGGCCGTCCAGCAGCACCACGGCCACCCGGCGCACGCCGGCGAGCTGGGTGGCCAGGCCGAGGTGGTCCGGCTCGCCGGGGACGCCGAGCGCGTGCAGGACGCTGGGCAGGACGTCGGCGAGGCTCTCCCGGCCGTACCGCGGCTCGACCCGCCCCAGCGCCTCCATCACGCCCCGCGGCGGGCCAGGAGGTGCAGCTGGGTGGCGATGTCGCGGTACGGCGGCAGGCCCGCCAGCGCGAGCTCGAAGGCGGCCAGGGCCTCCGGCTCGCTCTCGGCGACGGTGCCGGGGACCAGGTCGGCGACCACGCGCACGCCGTGGACCTGCTCGACCGTCAGGCCGCACTCGTCGAGCAGCGCGGTGGCGGAGTCCGCGGTGTAGCGGCGGCGCAGGCGGTCCCGCGCGTCGGTGCGCCCGTCGGGGCTCGCCAGCAGGACCGACGCGGCGGCCAGGTGACCGCCGATGGCGCGGGCCAGCACGGCGGCGGCCCGGTTGGCCACGACCACGCTGGCCGCGCCGCCGGGGCGCAGGGTCCCGGCGAGCGCGGCCACGGCCTTGTGCGGGTCGTCCACGACCTCCAGCACGCTGTGGCAGAGGGCCAGGTCGATGGTGTCGGGCCCGACCTGGTCGGCCAGGCCGTCGGCGTCGCCCTGCACGGCCCGGACCCGCTCCCCCACGCCCGCCTCGGCGGCCCGCCGGATGAGCGCGGCGAGCGCGTCCGGGCTCGCGTCGACCACGGTGACGGTGTGGCCGGCCCGGGCCAGCGGCACGGCGAAGCCGCCGGTGCCGCCACCGACGTCGAGGACGGTCAGCGGGCGGCCGGCCCGCTCCAGCTCGCGGCGAAGGACCTGCCAGACGACGGCGGTGCGAGGCGCAGAGGACTCCACACGACTAAACCTTAGTCGACAGCGGCAGGTACACCTGGTTGCCCGTCGCCGCGAACTCCTCCGACTTCTCGCGCATGCCCTGGGCGGCGTACTCGCGCAGGTCCTGGCTGATGCGCATCGAGCAGAACTTCGGGCCGCACATGGAGCAGAAGTGCGCGGTCTTGGCCGGCTCGGCGGGCAGGGTCTCGTCGTGGTACGCCCGCGCGGTGTCCGGGTCCATGGCCAGGTTGAACTGGTCCTCCCAGCGGAACTCGAAGCGGGCCTTGGACAGCGCGTCGTCCCAGGCCTGGGCGCCGGGGTGGCCCTTGGCCAGGTCGGCGGCGTGCGCGGCGATCTTGTAGGCGATGACGCCGGCCTTGACGTCGTCGCGGTTGGGCAGGCCGAGGTGCTCCTTCGGGGTGACGTAGCAGAGCATCGCGGTGCCGTACATGGCGATCATGGCGGCGCCGATGGCCGAGGTGATGTGGTCGTACGCCGGCGCGACGTCGGTGGTGAGCGGGCCCAGCGTGTAGAAGGGCGCCTCGTGGCACCACTCCATCTGCAGGTCCACGTTCTCCTTGATCTTGTGCATGGGGACGTGGCCGGGACCCTCGATCATGACCTGGACGTCGTGCTCCCACGCGATCTTCGTGAGCTCGCCCAGCGTCTTGAGCTCGGCCAGCTGGGCCTGGTCGTTCGCGTCCGCGATCGAGCCCGGGCGCAGGCCGTCGCCGAGGGAGAAGGTCACGTCGTAGCGGGCGAGGATCTCGCACAGCTCGGCGAAGTTGGTGTACAGGAAGTTCTCCTCGTGGTGCGCCAGGCACCAGGCGGCCATGATCGAACCGCCGCGCGACACGATGCCGGTGACCCGCTCGACGGTCAGCGGGACGTACCGCAGCAGCACCCCGGCGTGCACCGTCATGTAGTCGACGCCCTGCTCGGCCTGCTCGATCACGGTGTCGCGGTAGGCCTCCCAGGTCAGCTTCACCGGGTCCCCGCCGACCTTTTCGAGGGCCTGGTAGATGGGCACGGTGCCGATCGGGACCGGCGAGTTGCGGATGATCGCCTCGCGGGTGGCGTGGATGTGCTTGCCGGTGGAGAGGTCCATGACCGTGTCGGCGCCCCAGCGGGTGGCCCAGGTGAGCTTGGCGACCTCTTCGGCGACGCCGGAAGAGACGGCACTGGTACCGATATTCGCGTTCACCTTCACCAGGAACCGCGACCCGATGATCATCGGCTCGCTCTCCGGGTGGTTGACGTTGTTCGGCAGGATGGCCCGGCCGGCGGCGATCTCGTCGCGCACCAGCTCCGGCGCGACGCCCTCGCGGATCGCCACGAACTCCATCTCCGGCGTGACCACGCCTTGGCGGGCGTAGTGCAGCTGCGTGCGCTCCACCGGCCCGCGCTCGGCGATCCACGGCGCCCGCAGCGCCGGCAGCCCGGCGGGCGGGTCGTTCAGGGGCCCCGACGTGTCGTAGAGCCGGACCGGCGGGTTGTCCCCCGTCAGCTCCACCTCGGCGAAGGGCACCTGGAGGTCGGGGCGGGAGCCCGGGACGTACACCTTCCGCTTCATGACAATCCTCTCGAAAAGGGCATGGCGAACCAGGCCCCTTCACCAGAAGGAGCCTGTTGTGTCCGGTGAGTTATCGGCCCCAGGCGAGCGGGCCGTGCCCCGCGCCCAGGGTCCAGCCCGCGGAGCGGACCAGGGCCGAGTGCACGTAGGACTTGGCGCCGGACAGCGCGTCGGCCAGCGACGCGCCCCCGGCCAGCAGGGAGGCGGTGGCGGCGGCGAAGGTGCAGCCGGTGCCGTGGTTGTTGGCGGTGTCGATCCAGGGCGCGGTGAGCAGGGAGACCTCGCCGTCGTGCCAGACCGCGTCGACGGCCTCGGTGCTGCCCCGCAGGTGGCCGCCCTTGACCACCACGCAGCGCGGGCCGTAGGCGCCCAGGTCGGCGGCGGCCTTAGCGGCGTCGTCGGCGTCGAGCACGTCGCGGCCCAGCAGCACCGACGCCTCGCGCAGGTTCGGCGTGACCACCGCGGCGTGCGGGAAGAGCAGTTCGAGGTACGCCCGCTCGGCGTCGGCGGTGAAGAGCCGGTCGCCGGAGGAGGCCACCAGCACGGGGTCGACGACGAGGTTGGGCAGCCGCGCGGCGTATCGGGCGACGAGCGCGACCGTCTCCGGGGTGGCCAGCATGCCGGTCTTCACCGCGGCCACCGGCAGGTCGTCGAGGACGGCGTCGAGCTGGGCGGCGACGAAGTCGGCGGCGACGGCCGAGATGCCCCGCACCCCGGCGGTGTTCTGCGCGGTGAGCGCGGTGATGACGCTGGTGCCGAAGACGCCGTGCGCGGCGAAGGTCTTGAGGTCGGCCTGGATGCCGGCACCGCCGCCGGAGTCCGAGCCGGCGATGGTCAGGGCCACCGGTGGGTTCATGCAACCTCCGCTTCGCTCCGGTTGCCTGAACTTTGAAAGCTGAGCCATTGATGAGTGGCCCCTCCGCTGCGCTCCGGACCACTCATGCGGCCAGCAACTCCTTCACCAGCCGGGCCGGGTCGTCGGCCCGCATGACCGCGCCCATCACGGCGACGCCGGCCGTGCCCTCGTCGAGGCAGTCGCGGACCCGGGCCGGGGTGTCGACCCCGCCCAGCGCGTACACCGGGACGGACGCGACCCGCGCCATGCGGCCGAGCGCGGCCAGGCCGAGCGGCGGGCCGTAGCCGGGCTTGCTGCGGGTCGGGTAGATGGGCGAGAGGGTGGCGTACGCGACGCCGTCCGCCCCGGCCGCCACCAGGTCCTCCAGGCCGTGGCACTTACGCAGGGCCGGGTCCTCCTCCAGCAGCAGCCGGCCGCCGACCTGGTCGAGCACGGTGCGCAGGGCGCTGGCCAGCTTGAGGCGCCGCCGCGGCGGCAGGTCGTGCTCGCGCAGGACCACCTCCCGGGCGCCACCGTCGACGGCCATGGCGACCACGTCCTCGAGCGGCCGCTCCGCCAGGTGCCGGTCGGTGAAGATCAACAGGCCGGGCTCTACCACGGGAGACCCTCCATCGGGCTGGATGCGGTCGCGTGCGTACGGCGGGGGATGCGGCCGGCGAGGTACGCCAGCCGGCCGGCCCGCACCGCGAGGCACATCGCCTCGGCCATGCGGGCCGGGTGCTCGGCCCGAGTAACGGCGGAGGCGAGCAGCACCCCGTCGCAGCCCAGCTCCATGGCCAGCGCCGCCTCGGAGGCGGTGCCGATGCCGGCGTCGAGGATGACCGGGACGGTGACCTTCTGCCGGATCAGCGCGATGTTGTGCGGGTTGCGGATGCCCAGCCCCGAGCCGATCGGCGCGCCGAGGGGCATGACGGCGGCGCACCCGGCGTCGGCGAGGCGCTGGGCGAGCACGGGATCGTCCGAGGTGTACGGCAGGACGACGAACCCGTCCGCCACCAGCTGGGCGGCCGCGGCGACCAGCTCCACCCCGTCGGGCAGCAGCGTGTCCTCGTCGCCGATCACCTCCAGCTTCACCCACGAGGTGCCGAAGGCCTCGCGGGCCAGGTGGGCGAGCTTGACCGCCTCGGTCGCCGTGTAGCACCCGGCGGTGTTGGGCAGGACCCGCACGCCGCACCGCTCGATGACGCCGAGCAGCGACGGCGCGGCCGGGTCGAGCCGGCGCAGGGCGACGGTGACCAGGGCGGTGCCGCTGGCCCGGATGGCCGCCTCGAGCGCGGCATGGCTGCTCGCCCCGCCCGTCCCGAGGATCAGGCGGGAGTCCAGCTCCTCCCCGGCGATCGCAAGCCCGTCAGCCACCCTGCACCGCCGTCAGCACCTCGACGTGGTCGCCCTCGGCGGGGCGGGTGTCGGCCCAGCGCGAGCGCGGCACCACGTCGCCGTTGAGTGCGACGGCGATGCCCCGCGGGTCGTCGCCCGCGAGGGCGTGGACCACGTCGGCGACGGTGATGTCATCCGCGACGGTCGACTCGATGGTGTTGACCACGAGCTGCATACGGCTCACTCCTGACTCCCTGCGCCGGCATGACCCGGATCAGGTTCGACGGTCGGGGGCTCACAGCCCCCCTCTCAGCCCGGTCACACCGGACTCCCGTGGGGTACGCCTCGACCTTAACGCCGCAGCCACCGTCAGGTAAAGCGGGTCGGCCCGAACGCGTCGAGGTTCACGCCGGTCGATCCGCGCGTCGCCAGGTCGGCGATGGCCTCGGCGGTGACCGGCGCGAGCAGCACGCCGTTGCGGTGGTGCCCGATCGCGACCAGGGCGCGGCCGCCCGGCAGCCGGCCGAGGACCGGCGCGTTGTCCGGGGTCCCCGGGCGCAGGCCGGCGAGGGTCTCGGCCAGGGCCAGCTCGGCGACGCCGGGCAGC
This sequence comes from Dactylosporangium sp. NPDC051485, assembly GCF_040682015.1. Lineage (NCBI taxonomy): Bacteria > Bacillati > Actinomycetota > Actinomycetes > Micromonosporales > Micromonosporaceae > Dactylosporangium > Dactylosporangium sp. NPDC051485. The sequence continues at coordinate 19,498 of NZ_JBFAZW010000035.1, read as the reverse complement.
AGGTCGGCGGCGGGGCGCAGCAGGTCGAGCACGCCGCCCGCGGTCACCGTGCGGTCCTCGCCGCGCTCCTCCTCGGTGGCCCCGACGACCAGTTCGCCGTCGGCCCGCGGGACCAGGTACACGTGCCGGCCGTTCGCCACGCCGCGGACCACGCGGGTCAGCAGCGGCTCCGGTCCGCGCAGCCGCAGCAGCTGCCCCTTCACCGGGCGGACGGGCAGCCCGGTCAGACCGGCCGCGGAGGCGCCGGTGGCGACGATGGTGAGCTCGTGCGGTACCGCGGCCAGGTCTTCGATCTTCTCCGCGGCGAAGCGAACGGGCAGGGTCCGCAGGGCGCGCAGCAGCAGCCTGGGGTCGACCTGGTGGTCGCCGGGGGCGAACGCCCCGCCGCGCACCCGCGGGGACAGCAGCGGCTCCCGCTCGCGCAGCTCGCGGCCGGTGAGCGGCTCGATCGGCGCCCCGGCCCGCCGGTAATAGCCCACGAGACGGTCGATCTCGGCCTGGTCGTCGCCGGTGAGCGCGACCAGCAGCGTCCCCTCGGTGCGGTAGCCCAGCGCCTGCCCGGTGCGCGCCTCGACCCGCGCGGCGAAGCCCGGCCAGCGGCGCATCGACGCGGTCATGAGCTCCTGCAGGGCCTCCTCGCCGAAGTTGGCCTCGGCGGTCGGGGCGAGCATGCCGGCCGCGACCAGCCCGGCGCCGCGCGCGGGGTCGGGGTCGTAGACGGTGATGTCGGTGACACCCCGCTCGAGCAGCTCGAAGGCGATGGCCAGGCCGATGATCCCGCCCCCGACGATGCCGGCGCTCATCGCGTGAACTCCATGGCCGCCGCGTAGGGGTCCTCGGCCCCGCTGACCGCGCCGACCACGGCGACCGCGTCCGCGCCGGCGGCATAGAGCTCCCGGGCCCGGGCCGCGGTCACCCCACCGATGGCCACCACCGGCACGTCGACCGCCGCGGCGACCGCGCGCACCCCCTCGGGGCCGATCGCGGCCGGCAGCCCGGCCTTCGTGGTGGTGGTGAAGGCGGGCCCGACACCGAGGTACGAGGCGCCGTCGGCGACCGCGCGCCGGGCCGTCTCCGGGTCCCGCGCGGTCGCGCCGAGGATGGCGCCGGGGCCGAGGATGCGCCGGGCCGCGGCCACCGGCAGGTCGTCGGCGCCCACGTGCCCGCCGTCGGCCCCCGCGGCGAGCGCGATGTGCAGCCGGTCGTTGACCAGGCAGGTGCGTCCCAGCTCGCGGCACATCGCCAGGACCCGCCGCGTGAGCTCGTAGGCCTCGCGGTCGGTGACGTGGTCCTCGGGCCGCACCTGGATCACGTCGAAGCCGGCCTTGAGCGCGGCGGCGACGGTCTCGATCGGGTTCTTCCCGGGCCTGGTATCGGTCACCAAATGAAGTCGCACCGCGTCAGCTTCGCAGACGTGCGGCAGGCACGACCCGACCGGACCGGCCTGCAGCCGCCTGTCGGACCACGGCCGCACGATGGCGCGGGGTCATCGTGGCGACGGCCAACAACGCGCGCTGTCCGCCCCTGACTCGCGGGCCGCCGTCGGGGTACTCACCCTGGAACCCGACGCTGGGGCACTGGGCCGTCAACCAAGAGTGGGGCTAGTCGTGATCGGCGCAGGTGTCGATCGGGTTTGCCGTCTCCAACGTCCGAGGGTTCACAGTGGCTGTGCCCTCGAAGCCGTCATGTGCACGGACCTTGACCTCAGCAGGACCAACGAAGCTCACCTCGATCTGGTCGGCGTCATAGCAGATGGAGGCGAGTGGATGTATGGCATTCCTGCTGAACACCCCGTCACGGCTACGCGCCCGCAGAATCACGTAGTTCCCGGAGTCGCCATAACGGGTGGCGACAATGACCTCAAGTCTCCGGTCCGGCGCGACCGCGACAACGGCCACATCGTGATCCATCTCTTCATAGAAGAACAAGTGAGTAACCGGATAACCGCACCACAGGGCCACTGCCAGCAGAAACGCCAGGAGCGCCCCGCCTTTCGCCGCCCAGCTACTCCGGTCCACCGCCGGCGCACCGAGCGAGACCGCCGCCCCGACCAGCAGCGGCATCACAAACACCGCGACCGACAACATGACCGCACCGCGCAAAGGCTGCAAGTACACGTAGCGGCCATGATCGAACTGTGCGACGACGACTACCAACGCGACAACAAAGAGCATGGCGAGCACCAGAACGCCGACCCGGCGGTATCGCGTCACCGACAGGCGCTCAGAACGAGTCGCAGGAGTCGTCACGGGCGCATCCTCGCATGGAGGCGCGCCACCGGCCGGCCTGAGCACGATGCCTCGGCGCCATCACGAGTCGCAGAGCGCGGGGTCGACCTCGTTCCGCGTCGGAGTTCCCCTCGTCGGACACCGCGGATCGAGCGCAGCCGCTGAAACAGTGCGAGCGGTGCACACACGGCGCCCGGGGAGGGATACGGACGAGGCTTTTCGCAGCTGACCGGGGCTTATGTCCGGAAATGGGGGCGAAAAAGGCCCGGCCAACGCGTTGGCCGGGCCTTTTGGCGGTGTTCAGCTGGAGGCGACGCCCAGGTGGCCCTCGCCGCCGTGGAACTGGGTGCCCTCGGCGAAGGCGGTGTCGAAGCGCGACTGCAGGGCGTCGAGCTCGCCGAACTGGCCCTGGTGCGCGTTCTCGCTGCCCTCGGCGCCGAACACGTGGTCGTCGACCGAGGCGTCGTGGCTGTAGCTGGTCTGGTCGTCGGCCTCGTAGTGCACGGCCGGGGCCTGGTCGAACTCGACGTGGGTGCCGTGCGCGTAGTCCGTGGACGTGTCGGCGTGGTGGTCGTTCTCGTAGGTGCCGAACTGGTTGTTGTAGTCGGCCTCCGAACCGTGAGCCTGGTGCAGCTGGTTCAGCGCGTCGTGCTCCTGGCCGGCGCTGACGTGGCCGTAGTCCACGCTGTCGTGGCCGCCGTCGTAGCCGCTGTCACCGGCGTCGAAGTCGCTCATCTGTTCCCCTAGGTCGTCCTGGCGTTGCCTGGAACGGTACGGCCACCGCCGGGCCGTGCAATCCCGGAAACCTGCCAATGGCGGGTAGCCGACAGAAGTGCACCATGCGCACAGCGGCTTGGCTGTCGGGCTTTGGCGTGTTCGGGTCGGGCCACGGGGAGGTCTCCGGGGCCGCCGGATACGCTGTCCGCCGTGATCGGGCCGCTGGCAGTCGCCATCCACGTGCTGTCGCTGGCGCTCGCCGTCTGGGCGTTCGCCGAGTTCTTCCGGCACCGGGAGCCGACCCGGCCGCTCTTCGCCGGCCTCGGCGTGGTCGAGCTGCTGGTGCTCGTCCAGGTCGTCGTGCTGGCCGTGCGCATGGCCGGCGGCCAGGGCCCGCAGACCGGCGACGAGCAGGTCACGCTCGTCGGGTACCTGCTCACCGCCGCCCTGCTCCCCCCGGCCGGCGCGGTGCTGGCCCGCATGGAGCCGACCCGGTGGGGCTCCCTGCTCATCGGCGCGGCCGCGGTGATCGTGCCCGTGCTCATCCTGCGACTCGGGCAGATCTGGAATGGCTGAACCAACCAACAAGGGCCCCGGCCGCGTGCTCGTGGCCATCTACGGCGTCTTCGCCCTGTCCGCCGGCGCCCGCGCGAGCGTGCAGATCGCCTCGAAGTTCCGCGAGGCTCCCCTGGCGTTCACCCTCTCGGCCCTCGCCGCCCTCGTCTACATCGTCGCGACCGTCGCCCTGGCCCGCTCCAGCGCGACGGCCCGCCGCGTCGCCGTCGCCGCGGTCGCCTTCGAGCTGGTCGGGGTGCTCGCCGTGGGCACCGCCAGCCTCCTCGACAAGGACGCGTTCCCGGACGCCACGGTCTGGTCCGGCTTCGGGCAGGGCTACGGCTACGTCCCGCTGGTGCTGCCGTTCGTCGGCCTCTTCTGGCTTTGGCGAACCTCCCGACGCGACCCCGTCGCCTCTGCGACTGCGCCGAAGGACTGACGCAGCGAACATTCGCGGCATGACCTCATCCCGCGTGCTGTTCGCGGTCGCCGCCCTGGAACTGGCCCTGGGCGTCGGCTTCCTCACCCTCGGCGCCGACGTCACGCTCGCGTACGTGGGCGGCGCGCTGATCGTGGCCTCCGCGCTGCTGTTCTGGGTCGGCGTGCGGTTCTCGATGCGCGCCGCCCAGGCCCGCGCCCTGCGCCTGCGGGCCGTCGTCGGCACGGCCCAGGTCCTGGCCGCCCGCCAGACCGGCGTGTCGGTCAACGACCAGCCGCAGGTGGCGTTGGACCTGCGGATCACCGCACCGGGCCACGGCACCTACGACACGACGGTGCAGGACTACGTGCCGCTCATCGCGCTGGGCCTGCTGAGCAACGGCCGCCCGCTGTCGGTGCGCGTCGACCCCCTCGACCGTCAGCGGATCCTGATCGACTGGGAGTTCGTCCACGCGGCCTCCGCCGCCGAGATCCGGCGGGCTCTCCCGTCCAGCTAACGGAAGTCGCGGGACGGGGACCGGATCGGCAGGGCCAGCACCGCGAGGTGGTCGGCCCGCAGGTTGAGCACCCCCTCCACCCGCTCGAGGATCCCCCGCACGAGCATGGCGTTGGCCGTGCGGGCGACCTTGCGGTACCGCTGCCAGAGCCCCGGCGTGCAGGTCACGTTGAGCATGCCGGTCTCGTCCTCGAGGTTGATGAACGTCACCCCGCCCGCAGTCGCCGGCCGCTGCCGGTGCGTGACGATCCCGCCGACCGACACCCGCCGGCCGGCCTCGACCCCGTGCAGCGCCTCGACCGCGAACGCGCCGATCGTGTCGAGGTACGGCCGGGCGAACTGCGCCGGGTGCGCGTCCGGGGCCAGGCCGGTCGCCCAGATGTCGGCGACCATGCGCTCGACGGCGTCCATGCCGGGCAGCATCGGGGCCGTGGTCCCGCCGGTGGTGCCGGGCAGCCGGCCCACGGTCTCCTTGGCCGCCGCGCCAGCCGCCCACAGCGCCTCGCGGCGGGTCAGCCCGAGGCCGGCGAACGCGTCGGCGGTCGCCAGCGCCTCGAGGTGGGCCGTGGTGAGGGCGGCGCGGCGGGCGAGGTCGGCCATCGAGGCGTACGGGCCGCCGGCCAGGCGTTCGGCCTCGATCCGCTCGGCCACCTTCGCGCCCAGCGAGCGCACCGCCTTCAGGCCCAGCCGCACGATCGGGCCGCCGCGGCCCCAGTCGCGCGGCCGCGCGCCGGCGCCGTCCGGCGGGTGTGCGGGCGGTTGCAGGGTGGCCATGGCGGCGCTGCGGTTGATGTCGGGGCGCAGGACCGTCACGCCGTGGCGGCGGGCGTCGTCGACCAGGCTCTGCGGGGAGTAGAAGCCCATCGGCTGGGCGTTGAGCAGGGCGGCGCAGAAGGCGGCCGGGTGGTAGCGCTTCAGCCACGCGCTCGCGTACACCAGGTAGGCGAAGCTCATCGCGTGGCTCTCCGGGAAGCCGTAGTTGGCGAACGCGGACAGCTTGTCGAAGAGCTCCTCGGCCAGCGGGCCGGTGATGCCGTTGCGGGCCATGCCGGCGAAGAGGCGGGCGCGGATCGCGGTCATGCGCTCCATCGAGCGCTTCGAGCCCATGGCCCGGCGCAGCTCGTCGGACTCGGCCGGGGTGAAGCCGGCCACGTCAATGGCCATCTGCATGAGCTGCTCCTGGAACAGCGGCACGCCCAGCGTCTTCTCCAGGGACGGTTCCAGGAGCGGGTGCGGGTAGGAGATCTCCTCCAGGCCGTTCTTGCGCCGGATGTACGGGTGGACCGAGCCACCCTGGATCGGGCCCGGGCGGATCAGGGCGACCTCGACGACGAGGTCGTAGAACGTGCGGGGCTTCAGGCGCGGCAGGGTGGCCATCTGGGCGCGGCTCTCCACCTGGAACACGCCCACCGAGTCGGCCCGGCAGAGCATGTCGTAGACCTCGGGGTCGTCCAGGGGCATGTGGGCGATGTCCAGCTCGGAGTCGATCATCTCGAACGCGTACCGCAGCGCCGAGAGCATGCCCAGCCCCAGGAGATCGAACTTGACCAGGCCGACGGAGGCGCAGTCGTCCTTGTCCCACTGCAGGACGGTGCGGTGCGCCATGCGGGCGTGCTCGACGGGGCAGACCTCGATCACCGGGCGGTCGCAGATGACCATGCCGCCGGAGTGGATGCCCAGGTGACGCGGGAACGTGAGCAGCTCGTTGGCGAAGTCCACGACCTGGGACGGGATCTCTTCCAGCTCGGCGGTCGCGACCGCATGTTCCGCGTTCGCGACTGCGGGGCTCGCAGGCTCACTCCTCGCGCTCACATAGCCCCAATGCTCGACCTGCTTGCTCCACGCGTCCTGCTGGCCCGGGGAGTGGCCGAACGCCTTGGCCATGTCGCGGATCGCGGACTTCGGGCGGTACGAGATGACGTTGGCCACCTGGGCGGTGAACGTGCGGCCGTACTTGCCGTACACGTGCTGGATGACCTCCTCGCGGCGGTCCGACTCGATGTCGATGTCGATGTCGGGCGGGCCGTCGCGCTCCGGGGACAGGAAGCGCTCGAAGAGCAGGCCCCAGCGCACCGCGTCGACGTTGGTGATCTTCAGGGCGTAGCACACGGCCGAGTTGGCCGCCGAGCCGCGGCCCTGGCAGTAGATGCCGTTGCTGCGGCAGAACGTCACGATGTCGTGCACGACCAGGAAGTACCCCGGAAAATCCAGCTCCTCGATCAGCGCCAGCTCGTGTTCGAGCTGCTCATGGGCCTTCTGATTGCCGGGGTACCGCTCCGCCGCGCCCTGCGCCGTGAGGTGGCGCAGCCACTGCATCTCCGACACGCCCGCGACCGGGACGGGGTACGCCGGCAGGTTCGGCGCGACCAGCTGCAGGTCGAAGGACAGTTCCTCGCCCAGGGCGGCGGCATGCGGTACCGCATCGGGGAACGCGGCGAACCGGGCGGCCATCTCGGCGCCGCTGCGCAGGTGCGCGGTGCCGGCCGCGGGGAGCCACCCGTCGATCTCGTCGAGGCTGCGGCGGGCCCGCACGGCGGCCAGCGCGGTGGCCAGCCGGCGCCGCGCGGGGCCCGCGTAGTGGACGTTGTTCGTGGCCACGACCGGAAGGCCGAACCGGTCCGCCAGGTCGGCCAGCGCGTCGTTGCGCTCGTCGTCGAGCGGGTCGCCGTGCGAGGTCAGCTCGACGGCCACCGACCCGGGACCGAACAGCGCCACCAGCCGGTCCAGCTCCGCGGCGGCCGCGTCGGGGCCGTCGCGCAGCAGCGCGGCGGGCACGTGCCCCTTGCGGCAGCCGGTGAGCGCCACGACGTGGTCGCGCAGGTCGGCGGCGGCGGACTCCAGGTCGTACACCGGGCGGCCCTTCTCCTCGCCCCGCAGGTGCGCCTCGCTGATGACGCGGGACAGCCGGGCGTAGCCCTCGGGGCCGCGGGCGAGCAGCAGCAGGTGCCGCCCGGCCGGGTCCGGCTCGCCGTTCTGCGGGCCGGGCAGCCCGAGGGACAGCTCCGCGCCGAAGACGGTGCGCACCTCCAGCGCCCGCGCCGCCTCGGCGAAGCGCACCACGCCGTAGAACCCGTCGTGGTCGGTGATCGCCACGGCCGGCAGCCCGAGCCGGGCCGCCGTCTCGACCAGCTCCTCGGGGTGGCTGGCCCCGTCGAGGAAGCTGAAGTTGCTGTGGCAGTGCAGCTCGGCGTAGGGCACCGGGTCGTCGGGCCGCACGAGCGCCGGCGCCTGGTACTCGGCGCGCTTGCGGGACCAGGCCGGCGAGTCGCCGCCGTCGCCGTGGTCGGCCGCGAGCACGTCGGGGTGGTAGCCGGGCCCGGGCGGCTCCCAGCCCTTGCCGTCCGGCCTGCGCCCGGAGAGCCGCCGTTCCAGCTCCGACCACGGGATGTCGGGGTTGTTGAAGCCCATCAGTCGTACAGCGCTTCCATGAACCAGGCACCGTTGCGCAGTACCGCGGAGAAGGCCCGGTCGTCGGCCAGCTGCAGCTGGAACCGGGCCACCCGCCACGACTCGCCCTCCGCCCACCAGCGCTCGTCCACGGGCCAGGGGCCGGCCCACCCGACGATCCCGACGAAGTGCTCTTCGCCGCCGATTCGAGCCTTCGCCGGTACGGCGCTGAGCTCGAGTCGCCCGCCGACGCGCACGGGCTGCCCCTCGATGTCGACCACCTCGGCCGGCAGCGGTTCGGCGTACACGGTGGCGGGGCTCGGCCCGGGCACCCGGCCGGGCCACGGCGCCTCGGCCCCTTGGGCGACCCGCTCGTCGCCCCAGGCCACGAGCCGGATGCGGCTGCGGTCGGCCCGCCCGCCATCGAGCACGGCGGTGAGCACCGCGTCGGGGCCGAGCAGGCCCTGGACCCGGGAGAACGCCCGGTGCGCGCGGTCGCGCTCGTCGCCGGCCTCCCCCCAGAGCCCCGGCTGCAGCCCGAGATGCTCGATCACCCCCTCCGGCACCAGCCGCAGCCGGATGATCCCCGCCGCCCGGCTGCGGGACCCGCGCAGCCAGCCGTCGAGCTGCCAGCGCAGGCGGTCGGCGATGGCGTTCACGCTCAGCAGGCCGTCGTGGCGCCAGGTGCGGACCAGCTCCTCCCCCGTCTCGGTGACCGCCTCGATGGCCAGCCGGGTGCAGGCCAGCCCGTGCGCCCCGAGCCGCTCGTGCAGCCGCTCGGCGAGCGCCCGGGCCGCGAACGCCGCCGCGTCGACCCGGTCGACCGGCTCGTCGAACGCCTCGCTCACGTCGAGGTCGACCGGCGGCCGGCGCGGCGCGAGCGGCCGCTCGTCGCGCCCCCCGGCGAGCCGGTGCGCGAGCGCCGCGTCGAACCCGAACCGCTCGAGCACGTCGGCCCCCGGCAGCGCCGCGAACTCCCCGAGCGTGTGGATGCCGAGGCGGCGCAGCAGGTCGACCAGCGACGGCCGCCCGAGCGCCCCGATGCTCAGCCCCTCCAGGAACTGCGCGGTCTCCCCGTCCGGCACGATGACCCCGGCCCGCGCCGCGAGCCCCGCCGCGAACGTCCCGTCGGCGATGCCGACCTGCGCCTCGACGTCGCACTGCTGCGCGATGTGCTCGACGATCCGCTCGGCCGCCGCGGCCTCCCCGCCGTGGTACCGCGCCGGCCCGCGCGCCCCGAGCGCACAGGCCCCGGGCCGCAGCGTCTCCACCCCGGCCGCAATGTGCTCGACCGCCGCGAGGACCGGCTCGAAGGCCCGCATGTCCCGCCCCGGATCGTGCTCGAGCACGATGAGGTGCGGGCAACGCCCCTGCGCCTCGCGCTTGCGCAGCCCCCGCCGCACGCCTTCCTCGCGCGCCGCCGGGGACGCGACGAGCACCCGGTTGGCGTGCATGACCGCCACCGCCTCGTGCGCCGGGTACCCGTCCACGATCTCGGCCGCGATCACCGGCCAGTCGGGGCACCACACCACGATCGTCCGCACCGTCCTCACCCCACCCTGCGCAACGTGTCCCCGCCGGCCTCTCGCCCACCGGCCTCCCACCCACCGGCTCCCCGCCCGCCGGCCTCCCACCCGCCGATCTCCCGCCCGCTGACTTCCCGCACGCTGACCTTTCGCTCGCCGATCTCCCGCCCGCCGGCCTTTCGCTCGCCGGCCTCGGCGCCTCGGCTGACCGGCGGGAGTACGCCCTGCACCGCCGGCAGCCACAGGGTCACCTCGCGCGGCGCCGAGGCCGCCCCCCGCCCGCGGGCCTGGATGGTCATCTCCCGCCCCCGCAGCCGCCCCCGCCCGGCGCCGAGGCCGCCCCAGGCCCCGCGCACCGGCGCGACGGTCAGGTCGGCCCCCGTCCACGCCCCTGCGGGCATGAACACGCTCCCCCGCTGCCGGGCCCGGGCCGCCAGCCGCCCGGCCACCACCGGCGCCACCGGCCCGGGCGGCGCCGCCACGACGATGTCCACCCCGTCGAGCAGCGCGGCCACGATGGTGGTCCACTCGGTCCCCGGATGCGGCACCAGCGCCAGCCGCTCCAGCGCGATCCCCATCTCGGCCGCGGCGATCGGGCTGAGCCCCGGCAACCCCACGACCGCACACCACGACCCGGCCCGCGAGGCGGCGGCGAGCAGCGCGAGCAGGACCGAGGAGGTGTGCACCGCGATCGTCGCCCCGCGCCGCAGCCCGCCGCCCGGCAGCAGGGCCCGCAGCCCCGAGAGCACCGGCAGCGTCCGGGTAACGCCCACCTCGGCGGCGGCGTGCTCCCCGGCCGTGCGCACCGCGCCGCCCAGCCCGGCCGCCCGCACCGCGCCGCCCAGGTCAGCCGCCCTCACCACCTGCAGCCCGGCCGCCCGCCGGGCCGCGCCTCGCAGCCGCTCGCCCGGAGCTTGCCGGTTCGAACCGCCGACGGGGCTCAGCCCGGAGTCCTCGGCGCCGCGCCCGTCCGGATCGGCGGCCACCCGCTCGAGCCGACGAGGCGTCGAGCGCCCGCCGACGACGGCGACCGATGCCCAGTCGTCGTCCTCGGGACGCGCCTCGTCGTACGCCTCGTCGTCGAACTCGGCGGCCACCGAAGCCGACATGCCAGCCACGGCCTTGCTCCCCCACTGTCCTGCCACTCGCTCGCCCGGCTGAACCCCGAGCGATAAACACCGATAAATATGGGCAAATCGCCCGAAAGCTCATTCGCACTGGAGCCCCGTGGACCTCCGCCGCCCTCAGGTACGGCGAGGCGGCCCCTCACCCCCGAGGCGCGACGAACGCCGCGACGGGAGGGCCTCACGGGCCACCGCCACCCGGGCACGCGACAACGGAACGGCAGCCGGAAGGGGGAAGTAACCGGCGGCCGATACCGAGACGGGCCGAAGAGCGGAAGGCACCAGACCCTGAGGGGCAAGACACGCCGCGACGGCCCGGAGACCGGCGGCCGAGCCCCGATGGATGCGACCGGAACGCCCCGCAGCAGAGCAAAGGAAAGCGGCGGAGCACGCGCGGGACGGCCGACCAGCACAGGCCGCCGACGCCGGGACGACGCCGGCAACCGGCGGGAATGCCTCGCGGAAGATCGACGCCCGGGTGAGGTGAACAACCTCCGGCAAGGCCACGCGGACGCCCGGCGCCGAGGAGAAGTGGACGACCCACGGGGAGGCCGCGCGGAAGATCGGCGCCCGGGCGAGGTGCAAGGCCACGCGGACGATCGGCGCCGAGGCGAGGCGGGCGACCCACGGGGAGGCCGCGCGGCGGGTCGGCACTGGAGTGAAGGTGGGCGGCGGGACGGGGAGGGTGGGGCGCGCCGGCCGGGAGGGCCGGCGGGCGCGGCCGGGGCGCGTGGGCACGGGGTGCGCGCCGGGGAGCGCCTGGGAGGCGGGCGTCGGAGTGGGAGCGGCGAGGCGCGCGGGAGCGCCGGGCGCGGGGGGCTGGTGGGCGCGGCCGGGGAGCGTGGGCACGTGGGTGGGCACCGGGGTACGGACCGAAGGTGGATGGCGGGGCGGGTCAGCTGGCCAGGCCCTCGAGCCGTGGCTGGTAGGAGTAGCCCAGGGCGACCTCGATCACGGCGATGAACTGCTCGGCGGCGCGCATCAGGTCGTCGGCCTCGCGGGCGCTCACCACGCGGGGGATGCCGGCCTCGGCGGCGGAGCGCTTGCTGGCGCCCGCGGCGAAGAAGGAGGCCCACTCGGTCAGCTCGGGGGCGACCAGGACCAGGAGGGACCAGACGCTGGTCACGCGGCTGCGGCGGCCGGGGGCGGCGGGGACGGCGCGGGCGGCCAGGACCGCGGCCGCGGCGCGCAGGGCGGCCAGGTGGGCGGTGGCGTAGCGCATGCCGTCGGCGCGGATCTCGGCGGCCTCTTCCAGGCCGTGGCGGGCCATGGTCAGCAGCTCGCGCGGGGTGCGGTGCGGGAGGGCGTGTGCGGGGACCTGGAGCTGCTGCCGGGACGGCGCTCCGGCCGACGTGGGGGCCGGGAAGCGACTGACGTTGGACGAGGTGGTCGAACGGTTCGTCGGCATGTGCTCTCTCCCTCGGGTGGTGCGGTGGCAAGTCGGTGCCTGTGGTGCGCCCTGGGGCGCTTGTCGCGCCGGCTGCGGGGGGAGTCGCAGCGGCACGCGGGCGAACGGGTGCCGGGTCCGCGATGAGCGACGGCGCGCCGGCCGGGCGTGGAGCTTCCCCACACCACACCCGGCCGGCTGGGTCGCCGCCCGCCGCCCGGGGGTCGTGGGCGACGAGCGGCGGCCCCGCCTGAGGCCAGACCCGCGAAAATCTGGCCTCCGCGGTGTCGCGGACCGCGCTCGGGGTGGGCGCCGCGAATCGCTTTCCCCGAAGCAGTTCGAACATCCGTTCGATGGGTTAAGACTACACTGCGGTGGGTGGGGGGTGGCAATGGTTGGGGGAGAAATTTCGAACAGATGTTCGGGTGATCATCCCCGCCGCCGGTGGGGGTGAGGGCGATCGCCCCCGCCCCGAAGGGCCGTCGTCCCCGCCCCCCAAGAGCCCTCGTCCCCCGCCCCCGAAGGGCCGTCATCCCCCGCCCCCGATGGGGTGGGCAGGAAGCCGGGCACAACCCGCACCCTAGCGAGGGGGTACGACAGAACCCGGCCGCGGACAGGCAAGATAGAGACCATGCAACCCCATCCCAACGTGCAGGCGATCCAGGACGCGCTCGACGCCGCCGATGCGCGCAACGCGGCCGGCGAGCCCTGCCGGGTCACGGTGCTCACCGAGCCGGTGCACACCGCGGCCGCCGCGGCGGCGGCCATCGGTATCGAGGTCGGGCAGATCGCCAACTCGCTGATCTTCAACGCCGACGGGGAGCCGCTGCTCGTGCTCACCTCCGGGGCGCACCGGGTCGACACCGGGAAGGTCGCGGCGCTGCTCGGGCTGGGCAAGGTCAAGCGGGCCGAGGCCGACTTCGTCCGGCTGCACACCGGGCAGGTCATCGGCGGGGTCTCGCCGCTGGGGCACCCCAAGCCGGTGCGGACGCTGGTCGACGTCGAGCTCGGGCGGTTCGACGAGGTCTGGGCGGCGGGCGGGATTCCGCAGGCGGTCTTCCCGATCACGTACGCCGAGCTGGTGCGCGTCACCAGCGGTACCCCCGCCGAAGTGGCGTGATCGCGCGCCTCCACGTCTGGCGGGTGCCGGCGCGCGCGGTGCCCGCGATGTTCTGGTCCATGGCCGTCGATCGGCGGAAGATCCGCGAACGTGCCGGCTTCGCCAAGCTGCTCGGCACCGGGAAAGGGCGCGAGTTCGGGGTGGGTGCGGCCGACCTGACCCGGTGGGCGGCGATCGTCGTGGGCGAGCCGGCGGTGCGCCCGCCGATGCGGGGGGCGGTGAGCAGCTGCACGCTGACCCTGGAGCCGATCGCGAGCCGCGGCACCTGGTCGGGATCGTCGCCGTTCACGCCCACGGGCCCGCAAGGATCGGGCGACCAGCCCGTGGCCGTGATCACGCGGGCCCGGCTGCGGGCCGCGCGGGCGGTGGCCTTCTGGCGGGCCATCGATCCCGTTGCGCGTGACCTGCGCAACGCCGAGGGGCTGCACTGCGCCTTCGGCATCGGGGAGGCCCCCGTAGGATTCCAGGGCACGGTCAGCGTCTGGCGCTGCGCGGCGGACGTCGTGCGATTCGCGTACCGTCGGCCGCAGCACGCCGCGGTCGTGGCGCGCACCCCGCGGCAGGGCTGGTACGCCGAGGAGCTGTTCGCCCGGTTCCGCGTGCTCGACATCGACGGCGACCGAGAGGTGATCGGGTGGAGGGACGGCCAGTGAGGCTGGTGCGGTGGCGCGGCGAGGACCTGCTCGACCACCTCGACGACGTCATCGCCGTCTACGGCGAGGCCATGGGGTACTCCGTGCAGCTGCTGCAGACCCGCCGCGGCTACGTCGCCGGGCACACCCGCCGCGAGTCGTTCCAGGCGGTCGCGACCCTCGACGACGAGAACAACCTGCTCGGCTTCGGGTACGGCTACCGCGGCGCCCCCGGCCAGTGGTGGCACGACCAGGTGCGCAACGCCCTGAAGCGGGACGCGCGCAAGCACTGGCTCGCCGACTGCTTCGAACTGGTCGAGCTGCATGTCCGCCCGCACGCCCAGGGCAACGGCATCGGCGCGCGCCAGCTGCACGACCTGCTCACCAACGCGCCGCACCGCACCGTGCTGCTGTCCACGCCCGAGGCGCCCGAGGCCACGTCCAGGGCCTGGCGGCTGTACCGCCGGTTCGGCTTCGTCGACGTCCTGCGCCACTTCAACTTCCCGGGCGACGACCGCCCGTTCGCCGTGCTCGGCCGGCAACTTCCCCTGTGAGACCGTGGACCGTTCCCGTGTGAGACCGTGGATCGGCCTCGGCGCCCTGGTGCTCGCCGAGATCGGCTATCCACTCACCGCAGGACACGCCCGCGCGGCGCTCGTCGTCGTCACCGTCGCCATCGGCTTCCTGCTGTCCGTGGGCCACGCCTACGCCTCGAGGGGCCCGCGCGCGGCCGCGCTGCTGGTGCTGATCACGGCCGGCGGCGGCCTCGCGGTCGAGGCCGCCGGGCGGAGCACCGGCTACCCGTTCGGCGACTACGACTACACCGGCGCGCTCGGCCCGCGGCTGCTCGGCGTGCCGCTGGTCATCCCGCTGGCCTGGACGTGGATGGCCTGGCCGGCGTGGGTGGCGGCGGCCCGGCTGACCACCCGCCCGGTCGCGCGCGTCGCCGTGGCCGGGGCCGGGCTCGCCGCGTGGGACCTGTTCCTCGATCCGCAGATGGTGTCGCAGCGGTACTGGCTGTGGCACACGACATCGCTGGCGCTCCCTGGCGTGGCGGACATCCCGCTCACCAACTACCTGGGCTGGCTGGGCGTCGCCGTCGCGCTGATGGCCCTGCTGCGCCTGGCCCTCGGGGACGACCCCGCGCGACCGGGCGACGACGCGCCGATGTACGCGATGTACCTGTGGACGTACGTCTCCAGCATCATGGCCCACGGGATCTTCCTGGGCCTGCCGGCCTCGGCCGCCTGGGGGGCCGTGGGCATGGGGCTGGTCGCGATCCCGCTGGCGGTGCGGCTGTGGCGCCGCTGATCGGGTGCGCGGCGCTGGCCGCGCTGCTGGTGCACACGCTGGTCAACGCCCGCCTGCTGCGCCGCCCGCCGGCCGCCGCGCCCGCGCCCGGGCCCGGGGAGGTCGCCGTGCTGCTGCCGCTGCGCGACGAGGCCGGGCGGGTCGAGCCGTGCCTGCGGGCGCTGCTGGCGCTGCCTCCCGCCGTACGCCTGCTGGTGCTCGACGACGGGTCGGCCGATGGCACCGCGGATGTCGTCCGGCGCGTGGCCGGGGGTCGCGCGACGCTGCTGAGCGGGCGGGCGCTGCCGCAGGGGTGGCTCGGCAAGCCACACGCGTGCCAGCAGCTCGCCGACGCGGCCGGGGACGCCGAGGTGCTCGTGTTCCTCGACGCCGACGTGGTGCTCGCCCCGGACGCGGTGGCGCGCGCGGTCGCGCTGCTGAGGACGACCGGGGTGGATCTGCTGAGCCCATATCCGCGCATCGAGGCCGGCAGTCCCGGCGAGCGGCTCGTCCAGCCGCTGCTGCAGTGGTCGTGGCTCACGTTCCTGCCGCTGCGGGCGATGGAGCGCTCGCCCCGCCCGTCGCTGGCCGCCGCCGGTGGTCAGTTCCTGGTCGTACGGCGCGAGGCCTACGAGCGTGCCGGTGGCCACGCGGCCGTGCGGGACAAGGTGCTCGAGGACATCGAGCTGGCCCGGGCGGTGAAGCGGGCCGGCGGGCGGATCGCGCTGGCGGACGGCGCGGCGCTGGCCCGCTGCCGGATGTACACCTCCTGGCGCGAGCTGGCCGACGGCTACAGCAAGTCGCTGTGGGCCTCGTTCGGCTCGCCGGCCGGCGCGGTGGCGGTGCTCGCGCTGCTGCTCGCGCTGTACGTCGCCCTCCCCGCGACCGTCTTCTTCGGACAGTGGGCGGGGCTGGCCGCCTACACGCTCGGTGTGGCCGGCCGGGTGGTCAGCGCCCGCGCGTCCGGCGGCCGGGCGTTCCCCGACGCGCTCGCGCATCCCGCGTCGGTACTGCTCTTCGCCTGGCTGGTCGCCCGCTCCTACCGGCGACGGGCCAGCACCACGTGGAAGGGGCGCCCGACGTGGCTGCGGTGATCGTCGTCGGGGCCGGCGTCGGGGGGCTCTCGGCGGCCGCGCGGCTGGCCGCGGCCGGGCATCGCGTGACGGTCTTCGAGCAGGCGGGGGTGGTCGGCGGGAAGCTCGGGCGCCACGAGCGGGCGACCGAGGCCGGGACCTTCACGTTCGACACCGGGCCGAGCCTCTTCACGCTGCCGCAGGTGGCCGCCGAGCTCTTCGCCGCCACCGGCGGGGGCGGACTGGACCTGACGCCGCTCGATCCGATCGTGCGGCACCGCTTCGCCGACGGCACCGTCCTCGATTCGGCCCCCGGCGAGCGGTTCGCCGAGCGCATCGCCGAGACCCTGGGCGCGGACGCGGCCGCGGACTGGCGGCGGCTGTGGCGGCGGGCCGGGCGGGTCTGGGAGGCGTCCTGGCGGCACGTGCTGACCAGCCCGGTGGACCCGGTGCGCATGGCCGGGCTGGCCTGGCGCCTCGGCGACCTCGCCGCCATCGCGCCCGGGCGCACGCTGCGCGGCCTCGGGCGCACGCACCTGCGCGACCCGCGGCTGCGCGTGCTGCTGGACCGCTACGCGACGTACACCGGCGCCGACCCCCGCCGCGCCCCCGCCGCCCTGCTGGCCGTCCCCTACGCCGAGCTGGCCTTCGGCGGCTGGTACCTGCGCGGGGGCCTGGGCACCCTGGCCGGCGCGCTGCTGGAGCGCTGCGCGGAGCTGGGGGTCGTGGTGCGCACCGGCACCGCGGTGCGCTCGATCGCCGTGGAGGGCTCCCGCGCGGCCGGCGTGGTGCTGGCCGACGGCGCCGTGGTGCCCGCCGACGTGGTGGTGGCCAACGCCGACGCGCTGCACGTGTACCGCGACCTGCTCCCCGCCCCTCGGCAGGCCCGCCGGCTGCACGCGCGCAGCCTGGGCGGCTTCGTGCTGCTCCTCGGCGTGCAGGGGCGCACGCCGGGGCTGGCGCACCACACGGTCCTCTTCCCGCGCGACTACGACGCCGAGTTCGACGCCATATTCGGCAGCGCGCCGTCGCCGGCCGCCGACCCCACCGTCTTCGTGACCGTGGCCGACGATCCGCTGGTGCGGCCGGAGGGGTACGAGGCCTGGTTCGTGCTCGTCAACGCCGCCCCGCAGGGCCCGGTCGACTGGCCGTCGGTCGCGCCCGGCTACGCAGACCGGGTGCTGGAGGTGCTCGCGGCGCGCGGCTTCGACGTGCGGGAGCGGCTGCTCTTCCGCGAGGTGCGCACGCCGGCCGACCTGGAGGCGGCGACCCTCTCCCCCGGTGGGGCCATCTACGGTACGGCCGCCCACGGGCTGCTGCGCCCGCCCAACCGCGCGCCGGTGCGCGGGCTGTTCCTCGTCGGCGGGTCGGTGCACCCGGGCGGCGGCCTGCCCCTCGTGATGCTGTCCGCAAAGATCGTGGCGGACCTCATCGGAGCCGGCTGAGCGACTTCATGTGCGCTGCCTGTTCTCCGGCAGGTACATCGGGTCGGGGATGTGCACCGGTTCAGCGCAGGGCCTTGCGCACGGCGGATACGAGCTGGGCCAGGCCGATCAGGGACAGGGCCAGGGCGATCGCGGCCGTGACGGTGGCGGCGCGCGGGTCGGCCAGGGTCGCCAGGAGGCCGAAGACGGTGACCAGGACGCGGGTCGGGCGCTCGGCGACCGTGATCGTGCCGATGTCGCTCATGCCGGCGGCCGTGGCGCGGGCCCGGACGTACTCGTGCAGCCACATCGCGGCGCCCGCGGCGACGGTCAGCCACGGTGGCGCGCCGAGCAGCGTGAAGGCCAGCAGCCAGGCGGCCTCGCTCAGGCGGTCGGCGGCGGCGTCGTACACCTGGCCCATGCGGGTGGCGCGGTCGGCGATCACCGCCAGCACGCCGTCGATGGTGTCGGCGACGGCGGAGAAGAGCACCAGCAACGCCGCCACCAGGGGGCCGGCGGGGAATGCGGGGGCGCTCAGCGGTACCGCCGCGGAGAGCAGCAGGCCGGCGAGGGTCACCGCGTCGGGGCTGCGCACGCCCAGGCGGACCAGCGCGGTGCCCAGCCGGTGGCCGAGGCGCAGCCAGCCGCGGACCGGGGGCGAGGCCCGGCGCGGGTCGTAGCCGCCGTGGGTGAGGGACCAGCGCGCGCAGTACTGGTCCCAGCCGAGCGGGTCAGGCCCGCGCACCGACGCCGAGCTGCTGCCACACCTCGCGGGTCGCGGTGGACCGGTTGAAGGTGATGAAGTGGATGCCGGGGACGCCCTCGTCGAGCAGGCGCTGGCCCATCTCGGTGGCGTGGTCGACGCCCAGGCGGCGCACCGCCTGCGGGTCGTCGGCGATCCGCTCGAAGCGCGCGGCGAGCGCCGGCGGGAACGGGGCGCCGGAGAGCTGCTGCGACCGGGCGATGGTGCCGATGGCGGTGACCGGCATGATCCCGGCCACGATCGGCGTGTCGCACCCGGCCGCGGCGACCCGGTCGCGCAGCCGCAGGTAGTCGTCGACGTCGAAGAACATCTGCGTGATGGCGAAGTCGGCGCCGGCCCGGCACTTGCGCACGAAGTTGGCCGTGTCGGCCTCCACGTCGGGCGAGCGCGGGTGCTTGAACGGGAACGCGGCCACGCCGATGCTGAAGTCCCCGGCCTCGTGGACCAGCTGGACCAGTTCCTCGGCGTAGAGCACGCCCTCGGGGTGGCGGACCCACTCCGCCGTCGGGTCGCCCGGCGGGTCGCCCCGCACGAGCAGGAAGTTGCGGATCCCGGCCCCGGCGAGCTGCCCGATCACGTTGCGCAGCTCGGCGATCGAGTGGTTGACGGCGGTCAGGTGCGCCATCGGCAGCAGCGTGGTCTCGGTCGCGACGCGCTCGGTGACCGCCACGGTGGTGTCGCGGGTGGAGCCGCCCGCGCCGTACGTGATCGAGACGAACGAGGGCTGCAGCGACTCGAGCTCCCGGATCGCCTGCCACAGCTGCCGCTCGCCCTCGGCCGTCTTCGGCGGCGAGAACTCGAACGAGATCGTGGGCCCGTGGTGCGCGATCAGGTCGCCGATCGACGCGGGTCCACCAGCCATGACAGAGGGAAGTCCGAGAGCCACGCCCCGAGCGTAGTGCCCAACCCCCGCAGGTAGGCAGTCCCGCGAGCTGCGGGGCGCTGCCGGACCGGGAATTCTGTCGTACCCCCGGGGTACAACGGGGGTGGACATCGTTCGGGTGGGGTCACTGGTCGCAGGAGGTGAGCAATGCCTGGCCAACCGGGCGGGCGCCAGCCCGCCACCGAGTCGTTCGGCGCCTTGCTGACCCGCCTGCGCCTGGCGCGGGGCCGCTCGCAGCTGCGCCTGGCCGAGATGCTGTGCGCCGCCGCCGGCGTGCCGACGATCACACGGCACGAGGTGTCGCGGTGGGAGCGCGGCGACCGCATTCCGGGTCCGCCGTGGCTGGCCTGGCTCGCGTTGGTGCTGCAGGTGTCGCCCACCGACCTCGAGCGCGCCGCCGCCCGGTCCCGTCGGCTGCGCACCCCACCGCCGCCGGCTCGCACGCCCGAGCCGGC
>NZ_JBFAZW010000034.1:0-88713 GCF_040682015.1 Dactylosporangium sp. NPDC051485 | reverse complement strand
GCGGAAGCCCGGTTACAACACCGGTAGCCTGGCTCCCGCGGGCCACCACCAGACGAAATCTGGACTCCGCCTCGCTCCCACCCCAGTTATGAAACGGGCCCTAGGGGTCGGCGGCCCCGCTATAACTTCGCCCGGTTGCCCGAGGCCGGCGATGGCAGGATTGCGGCATGGAGAACTCACACCCCATGTTCGCCAGCCACGCCGACACGCTGGAGCGGGCGCTGACCGCGATCGCCGAGCGTGCGTACTGGTCCAACTACCCCGAGTCGCCCAGCCCCCGCATCTACGGCGAGCACGCCGCCGCCGAGGGCGAGGCCGCGTTCCGCGCGTACCTGGGCGCCGATTTCCCCCTGAAGGAGCAGCCCGGCATCGCCGGCTGGGTGTCGACCGAGAGCTCGCCGTTCGGCGTCGCGCTCGACGTGCGGTACCCCCACCTGGATCTCGATGCCGCCTTCGCCGCGCTCGCCGGGGGCATGCCGGCGTGGCGGGCGGCCGGCCCGCAGACCCGCGCCGGGGTCGCCCTGGAGATCCTCGACCGGCTGCACAAGCGCGTGTTCGAGCTGGCCAACGCCGTGCACGCGACCACCGGCCAGGCCTTCGTCATGGCCTTCCAGGCCGGCGGGCCGCACGCCCTGGACCGGGCGCTGGAGGCGGTCGCCTACGCCTACCGGGAGATGACCCGCACGCCGGCCACCGCCGACTGGGAGAAGCCGGCCGGCAAGGGGCAGACGCTGCACATGTCGAAGAGCTTCCATGTCGTACCGCGGGGGGCCGCCCTGGTCGTCGGCTGCAACACGTTCCCGACCTGGAACTCCTACCCCGGCCTGTTCGCGTCCCTGGTCGCCGGCAACCCCGTGATCGTCAAGCCGCACCCGCGGGCCGTGCTGCCCCTCGCGATCACCGTCAGGATCGCCCGGGAGGTGCTGGCCGACGCCGGCTTCGATCCCAACCTCGTGCTGCTGGCCGCCGAGGCGCCCGGCGAGGGGCTGGCCAAGACGCTGGCCCTGCGCCCCGAGGTGCGCATCATCGACTTCACCGGCTCGACCGAGTTCGGCGACTGGCTGGAGGCCCACGCCCGCCAGGCCGTCGTCTACACCGAGAAGGCCGGCGTCAACACGATCGTGATCGACTCCACCGACGACTTCGCCGGGATGTGCCGCAACATCGGGTTCTCGCTGGTGCTGTACTCCGGGCAGATGTGCACCACCCCACAGAACATCCTCGTCCCGGCGGCCGGCATCGCCACCGACGAGGGGCACAAGAGCCTCGACGAGGTGGCCCAGGGCATCGCGGGCTCGGTCGCGAAACTCACCGCGGACGCGGCCAAGGGCGTGGAGCTCACCGGCGCGATCGTCAACGACGGCGTGCTGCAGCGGCTGGAGAAGGCGGCCACGCTCGGCGATTCGGTGCTGGAATCCTCAGACGTTTCGCACCCCACCTACGCCGGCGCGACGGTGCGCACCCCGCTCATCCGCAAGCTCGGCGCCGACGACGCGCAGACCTACGGCACGGAGTGGTTCGGGCCCATTTCCTTCGTTGTTGGAACCGATTCCACGGCGGGCAGTTTGCGGATCTTCGCCGACACCGTCGGCAAGAAGGGCGCATTGACCGCTTCGGTGTATTCGACCTCGGAGGAGGTCCTGGACGCCATGGAAGAGGCCGCACTAGTTGCTGGTGTGCATTTGTCAGTCAACCTTACCGGCGGGGTCTTCGTGAACCAGTCGGCCGCGTTTTCGGACTTCCACGCCAGTGGCGCCAATCCTGCCGCCAATGCCGCGCTGACCGATGGGGCGTACGTGACGGGACGCTTCCGGGTAGTTCAGTCACGCCGTCACGTCTAACCCTGTTACTTACTAACACGTAGTCGCCGGGCGATGTCTGACCATGCAAGAGAAGGCATGCTCGGCGACCTTTTCGAACTGCTTGATTCGTGACCTTGCTGTCCGATTTGGGCCTGTCGGGGCAGGGGTAACTCCTGTACCGTGCGGTTCGGTCGTCGTTCCTTCGCCGGAGCCACCCCCGGAACCGGCGGCTGTGGTCGAAGACCCGGGGGCTGGTCCCCACAGCCAGTCGAGTGACGCAGCAGGACCGAAGTAGAGGAAGTGCACCGTGGCACAGGGCAGCGTCAAGTGGTTCAACAGCGAGAAGGGCTATGGCTTCATCGCGGTCGACGGGGGACAGGACGTGTTCGTCCACTTCTCCGCGATTCAGATGGACGGCTACAAGTCGCTGGAAGACGGACAGCGCGTGGAGTTCGAGATCGCGCAGGGGCAGAAGGGCCCGCAGGCGGAGCAGGTGCGCCTTCTCGCCTGATCAAAGTCCGCATTCGCCCACACCGGGGCACCGTCCTCATAGATGAGGAACGGTGCCCTGCGTCTATTTCCGGGCCTCTTTTTGGACTTTGGGGCGTTTTGTGCCGATGGCGGGTCCTCGGCCGCTAGGGTTGATCTTGCCCCCCACCTTGCCCGTCACCCCTGGTTTGCTTGCACTCGACTGGCCAGAGTGCTAAACAAGGACTTGGCACTCGCGTCAGGCGAGTGCCAATGGTCGGGACGGTGCAGTCCTCCGGTGGGCAACCGCCGGGAGGCTGGTCGTCGCGGGCTCATCCGGCCCGACCGCCGGGGATCCCGCTGGGTCCTCGCAGGGTGCGAAACCAGGCGGTGAGCCGCCGACCCCGCGTGGGTCGAGGCGAATCGTGAGTGTCCAGGAGGACAACGCCGAATGGCCAAGATTATCGCGTTCGACGAAGAGGCGCGCCGCGGTCTCGAGCGGGGCATGAACACCCTCGCCGACGCCGTCAAGGTGACGCTGGGCCCCAAGGGTCGCAACGTCGTCCTCGAGAAGAAGTGGGGCGCGCCCACCATCACCAACGATGGTGTGAGCATCGCCAAGGAGATCGAGCTCGAGGACCCATACGAGAAGATCGGCGCCGAGCTGGTCAAGGAAGTCGCGAAGAAGACCGACGACGTTGCCGGTGACGGCACGACGACGGCGACCGTGCTGGCGCAGGCGCTGGTCCGCGAGGGCCTCCGCAACGTCGCCGCCGGCGCGAACCCGATGGCCCTGAAGCGCGGCATCGAGGCGGCGGTCTCCTCCGTCGCCGACGAGCTGGCCAACCTGGCCAAGGACGTGGAGACCAAGGAGCAGATCGCCTCCACCGCCTCCATCTCCGCCGGTGACTCCACGGTCGGCGAGATCATCGCCGAGGCGATGGACAAGGTCGGCAAGGAAGGCGTCATCACCGTCGAGGAGAGCAACACCTTCGGCCTCGAGCTCGAGCTCACCGAGGGCATGCGCTTCGACAAGGGCTACATCTCGCCGTACTTCGTGACCGACACCGACCGGATGGAGGCCGTCCTCGACGACCCCTACATCCTCATCGTCGAGTCGAAGATCTCCGCGGTGAAGGACCTCCTCCCGGTGCTGGAGAAGGTCATGCAGTCGGGCAAGCCGCTCGCGATCATCTCCGAGGACGTCGAGGCCGAGGCCCTGGCGACCCTCGTGGTGAACAAGATCCGCGGCACCTTCAAGTCGGTTGCCGTCAAGGCCCCCGGCTTCGGCGACCGCCGCAAGGCGATGCTGACCGACATCGCGATCCTGACCGGCGGTCAGGTCATCAGCGAGACCGTCGGCCTCAAGCTGGAGAACGCCGACCTGTCCCTCCTCGGCCGCGCCCGCAAGGTGGTCGTGACCAAGGACGAGACGACCATCGTCGACGGCTCTGGCGACGCCGACTCGATCAACGGCCGGGTCTCGCAGATCCGCGCCGAGATCGAGAAGAGCGACTCGGACTACGACCGCGAGAAGCTGCAGGAGCGCCTGGCCAAGCTGGCCGGCGGCGTTGCGGTCATCAAGGTCGGTGCGGCCACCGAGGTCGAGCTCAAGGAGCGCAAGCACCGCATCGAGGACGCCGTGCGCAACGCGAAGGCGGCCGTCGAAGAGGGCATCGTCCCCGGTGGTGGCGTGGCCCTGGTGCAGGCCGGCAAGACCGCGTTCGACAAGCTGGAGCTGGCCGGCGACGAGGCCACCGGCGCGCAGATCGTGCGCGTCGCGCTCGACGCCCCGCTGCGGCAGATCGCCGTGAACGCCGGCCTCGAGGGCGGCGTCGTGGTCGAGCGCGTCCGCAACCTGGAGGCCGGCCACGGCCTCAACGCGGCGACCGGCGAGTACGTCAACCTGCTGGCCGAGGGCATCATCGACCCGGCCAAGGTGACCCGGTCGGCGCTGCAGAACGCCGCCTCCATCGCGGCCCTGTTCCTCACCACGGAGGCCGTGGTGGCGGACAAGCCGGAGAAGGAGAAGGCCCCGGCCGCCCCGGGTGGCGGCGGCGACATGGACTTCTGAGTCCAGTCCCACGCTTCGGGCGGGTCGGCCTCCGGGCCGACCCGCCCTTTGCTGTCACCGCCCAGCCCGCCCAAGCCCGGCGCCCGCGCCTGCTGAGCCGACCCCGGCCCGGCGCCCGCGCCTGCTGAGCCGACTCCGGGCCGGCGGTCGCGGCTGGTGAGTCGGCCGGCGGGGCGTGCTACGGCCGCTGTTGCTGTGCGGGGCGGTGAGTGCGGCTGCTGAGCCGATATGCCGGGTGTGCCACGGCGATGTTCCTGCGCGCGGACGCTGAATCGATAAGTCGGGCGCTTCGCGCCGCGACTTATCGGATTTATACCCCGACAGGCGGAATGTCCGAACTCACCGCTTTCCGTCGCCGCTCAATGCGCGATGCGGGGTGCCTCACGGCTTCTCTCCGACTTGTCGTAATCCGGCGCTCGCCGCCGCTGGCGCGGGCCCGGGTGAATCCGCGTCCACGCCCAGGACGAGGGTGTTTCGTTTTCCTCACATCCCCGCGACAAGCAGGTCAGCCGCCCCGAACAGTTAGATATGTTTACCAAATGATCGTGGATCTCGAGGATCTCGCGCTCGCGACGGGCGTGCTGGCCCAGGCGCTGGACCTGCCCGAGGACGCGGCCGAGGCCGAGGTGCTGGCGGCCCGCCTCGCCGCGCCGCCGGCCGGGCGCCCCGTGGTGCGCCTGGCCGACGCAGACGGGGCCGGCGTGGTCTTCGCCTCCATCAACGACGCCGATCCGGGCCTCGGCCACGTGGAACTGCTCGCCGTCGCCCCCGAGGCCCGCCGCCGCGGCGTGGGCTCGGCCCTGCTGCGCGCCGCCGAGGAGCGGCTGGCCGGCCTCGGCGCGGATCGGGTCCGGCTCGGCGGCAACCCGCCCTGCTACGCGTGGCCGGGGATCGACGTGCGCTACACGCCGGCGGTCTGCCTGGCCCGGCGCGCGGGGTACCACCTCACGGACACCGCCTGGAACATGACCGCCGACCTGGCCCGCCCCAGCACCGAGGCCGCCGGCGACGAGGCGCGCCTGGAGTCCGCCGGGGTCAAAGTCCTCGCCGCCGGCGCCGACGCGCCCGACTGGGTCCGCGCCATCTGGGGCGACGGCTGGGCGTGGGAGGTCGGGCAGTCCCTGGACCGCAAGGGCGCCGGCTGTTACGTGGCCGTGCGCGACGGCGAGATCCTGGGCTTCGCGGCGTACGGCGCCAACCGCCCCAGCTGGTTCGGCCCGATGGGCACCGCCCCGGCCGCCGAGGGTCTGGGCGTCGGCCGGGTGCTCCTGCGCCGCTGCCTCGCCGACCAGCGCGCCGACGGGCACGCCACCGCGCAGATCGGCTGGGCCGGCCCGATCGGCTTCTACTCCAAGGCCGTCGCCGCCCGCCTCGAGCGCATCTTCTGGATCTACACCAAGACCCTCTAGAAACGCATGCGGGGCAGGGCGTGGGTTCGCCACGCGCCTGCCCCGCACACGTGCCGCCGGTGCCTGTGATCCCCCGTCTTGCCACGGGCGCCGACGTCGTTCGATTGCGGTACCGCCGGATCAGATGTCCGGCTGGTTGCCGCGCTTCTGGTGCATCGAGGTCTGCTGGTTGCCCACGGCTCCCCCTCGTGTCGACCACACCTCGACGTAGTCGGCACTTCTGCCCCACCATATGAGGATGGTTCGCACGTCTGGGGCAAAACGCGCATATCGGAGGCCGTAGGGTCTGCGCATGGACGTGTTCGACGGGCACAACGACCTGCCCTGGCGGCTGCGGGTGCGCGATCCGGCGGGCCGGCTCGACCTCGCCGCCGAACTCGGCGGCACCGGGCTGCACACCGACCTTCCGCGATTGCGTCGCGGCGGCGTCGGGGCCCAGTTCTGGAGCGTGTACGTGCCCAACGACCGCCCCGAGCCCCAGGCCGCGATCCAGGTCGTCGAGCAGGTCGAGCTGGTGCGGAGGATCATCGCGCGGTACCCCGGAAGCCTGGCCCTGGCCACGAACGCCACCGAGGTCGAGCAGGCGCGCGCCGACGGTCGCATCGCCTCGCTGCTCGGGGCCGAGGGCGGGCACTGCCTCGACAATTCGCTCGTCGTGCTGCGCTCGCTCCACAAGCTCGGGATCCGGTACCTCACGCTGACCCACTCCCACAACACCGCCTGGGCCGACAGCGCGACCGACGAGCCGGCCCACGGCGGCCTGACCCCCTTCGGCGAAGAGGTCGTCCGCGAGCTCAACCGCCTCGGCATGCTCGCCGACCTCGCCCACGTCGCCGACGCCACCATGCACGCCGTCCTCGACATCACCACCGCGCCGGCGTTCTTCTCCCACTCCAGCGCCCGCGCGCTGTGCGACCACCCGCGCAACGTCCCCGACGACGTGCTGCTGCGGGTCCGCGACACCGAGGGCGTGGTGATGGTGACCTTCGTGCCGTTCTTCCTGACCGACGAGTGCCGGGCCTGGGGCGACGAGCTGGCCCGGGCCGAGGACGCGATCGCCCTGCCGTGGGACAGCCCTGACTTCCTGCGCGCCCGCCAGGCCTGGATCGGCGCCAACCCGTGCCCGCCCACCTCGGTGCGCGACGTCGCCGACCACGTCGAGCACGTCCGCGAGGTGGCCGGCGTCGACGCCGTCGGGCTGGGCGGCGACTACGACGGCACCGAGGTCGTTCCCGACGGCCTGCCGGACGTCTCGTCGTACCCGGCGCTGCTCGACGAGCTCTCGGCCCGCGGCTGGTCCGACGGGGACCTGCGCAAGCTCGCGTGGGACAACGCCATGCGAGTGCTACGCGCAACATGCGGCTAGGGGCGCCTTGGTGCGCCGCGCGCCTTACGGCCGGCGCGTGCCCATCTGGGCCAGCGCGATGATCCAGCCGGTGATCAGGCCGTACTGCGCGCCGGTCAGTGCCCACAGCAGCGCGTAGTAGAGGCCCGTGTGCGCCGACAGGAACGCGGTGATGAACCCGGCGAGCGCGGCGGCGAAGATCACCGCACCCCAGCCGCTGAAGAAGTCGGCCAGCGTGCCCCGGGCCCGCGAGAGCTCGGCCCCGGCCATCAACGCCAGGAACACCGCCACGAAGATGATGAACAGGATCGCCTTGAGATCCTGCGCCAGCACGTCGCGCACCGGAGCCTGCGAGTCGAAGGTCCACGCCGGCCAGGCCAGCGTGCGAAGGAACAGCCCACCCGCGGTGTCGGGCCGCGTGTTGTCGTTCACCCAGTCCACGAAGATCGGACTGCCGAAGATCAGCACAAGGACGAAAGCCACGACGGCGCCCACATGAGAGGCGGTGCGCCGGCGCGTTCTGGTGAGAGCCATGAGCCTGACATTCCCGAGCGTCAGTTTTTCCAAACGATGCCCGTCAACGCCTCGATCTTCGCAGGCCGTCGGCCGGCGAACGAGGCGGCAGGCCCTAGGGGGAGTGGAGGGCGACGGCGGCCTGGACGGCGGCCAAGGCGTCGACCAGGCCGGCGCCCGTCGTGTCGGCGGGGGTGGCGCAGGCCTTGCCCGTCGCGGTGGCAGGGGTGGCGGTCTCGGCCAGGATGGCGCGGGTGCGGGCGATGTCGCCGATCAGGGCCGGGTTGGCCGACCACATGAGGGCGACCACGCCGGCCACGTGAGGAGTGGCCATCGACGTGCCGCTCAGGTAGTCGTAGCCGCCGCCGGGGAGGGCGGACAGGACGTTCTCGCCCGGGGCCAGGACGTCGGGCTTGGTCAGCCCGTCCGGGGTGGGGCCGCGGCTGGAGAACTCGGCGACGTGGGCGTTGCGGTCGACGGCGCCAACGGTCAGGGTGGCGGCGTAGTTGGCCGGCGGGTCGGTGATGGAGCGGCAGCGCGGGCCCGTGTTGCCGGCGGCGGCGACGAAGAAGATGCCGGCGGCGGCGAACGCGTCGATGGCGGGGCGCATGGAATACAGGTCGCAGCCCTCGACGGACGGGCAGCCCCACGAGTTGGTCAGGACCTGCGGGGCGCGGTCGGGGCGGCCGGCGTGCCACGGGTCGGCGCCCGCCGGATACGGCGCCAGCATGAACTGCAGGCAGGTCACGTAGTTGGCCATGCTGCCCAGGTTGCGCGGGAGGTTCTCGCAGGCCATCCACTGGGCGCCGGGGGCCACGCCGACGCCGGCGCCGACCGCGGTGGCCATGGTGTGCGTGCCGTGGCCGTTGCCGTCGGTCGGGGTGCGGTCGGGGCCGTAGGGGTCGAGCCAGGAGTCCTCGCCGCCGCGGAAGTTGGCGCGCAGGGCCGGGTGGTTGGCGTCGACGCCGGAGTCGGAGCTGCCCACGACGATGCCCTTGCCGGTGGAATACCGCGCCCAGACCTGGTCCGCCTTGATCAGGGTGAGGTTCCACGGCGGCGAGGTCGGGGCGGCGGCCGTGCCGCGCATCGGGGACTCGGTCGCCGGCAGCGGGCGCAGGTGCGGGTTGAGCAGCACGTGGGCCACGTCGGCGCGGCCGGCCAGCCACTCCCGGGCGATCGGGCCGGCGTCCACCTCGATGCCGTTGACCAGGTAGAACGGTGTGTAGGACAGGCCCTTGGAGCGCAGCGAGGCCCGCAGCGAGGCCTGGCTGCGCTCGGCCGTGGCGACCAGGCGCTCGTAGGTCTGCCGGACCCGCTCGGTGTGGTTGGGGATGGCGGCCATGCCGGAGAGGTCGGCCTGCTCGCGCATGACCACGAAGAGCCGCTCGCCGCTGAACCCGGGCTGGCCGAGCGTGACGTAGACGGCCGCCCCGGCCACGGCGATCACGGCGGCCAAAGCCGCGGCCAGCCCCGGCCGCCAGCGGGCCCGGCGGAACGCCACCAGCACCGCGATCGCCGCCAGCAGGGCCAGCAACCCGGAGGCGGCCGCGCCGACGCCGCCCCAGAAGAGGCCGTCGCGTAGGCCGAGGATGAGCGAGGTCTCGTCGGGGTCGACCAGCGCGAGCGGGCCGAAGAGCACGGGGGTGAGCAGCGCGACCACCGACGGCTCGCCCTTGTGCCGCAGGGCGGCCAGGGCGAAGGCCACCGGCGGCACGCACAGCAGGGCCAGCAGCTGCACGGCCGGCTCGCCGACGCCGGCCGCCAGCGAGGTCAGCCCGACGCCCGCGAGCAGGCCGGCCAGCGCGGCCGCGGCCCAGCCGCTGTGGTCGGTGGCGGCCCGGGCGGTCAGGGCCAGCACCGGACGGGTGGCGAGCCAGCTCACCGCCAGCGCGGCCATCAGTGCCAGCACGCTCTCGAAGGCACCGCCGAGCGCGCCCACCCACAGCCAGGGCAGCAGGAGCAGCAGGCCGGCGGCGAGGGAGAGCCAGAACATCCAGCGGTCCGGGGCGGCGCGCGGCCCCAGCCGGCCCTTGATGCTCATGTGCACCGCGGCGGCGATGGCGGCCAGTGCGGCGAGGACGGCCAGATACAGCTCGTGGAAGGTCGTCGGGATGAGCCGGGCCAGGCCGAGCAGGGCCCCGAAGCCGGAGGCGAGCAGCCACTGCCGCCCGGCGGTGCGGGCGAACGGCACCGGCGACAGCTGGGCCAGCAGCAGCGCGGGCACGCCGGCCAGCAGGAAGGTGAACAGGGCCACCAGCACCCAGACCACCCGTGGCATGGTGAGGCCCTCGATGACGAGCGTGTCGCCGATCAGCCACACCACCGCGTTGGGCAGCACGACCACGGCGACGGTCCAGAGCCCGAGCAGGATCGTCAGCGCCAGCGCCCAGCCCCGAGCGCGGCGCGAGATCGGGAACCCGGGATCCATGGTCGGGACTTTACGCGGGGGGTATGACAAGTCGGGGCGTCAAGAGAAGGAGACCGAGGGGCATGACGGAAACGGTCGACGCGGTCGTCATCGGCGCCGGGCCCAACGGGCTGGTCGCCGCGAACATGCTGGCCGACGCCGGCTGGGACGTGGTGGTGCTGGAGGCCACCGGGCACCCGGGCGGCGGCGTGCGCTCGGCCGAGGTGACCGTGCCCGGCTTCGTCAACGACCTGTGCAGCGCGTTCTACCCGCTGGCGGCGGGCTCGCCGCCGCTGCTCGCGCTGGACCTGGAGGCACACGGGCTGCGCTGGACCCACGCCCCCGAGGTGGTGGCGCACCTCTTCCCCGACGGCCGCGCCGCGGTCATCAGCCGCGAGCTCGAACTCACCGCCGAGTCGCTGGAGCGCTTCGCACCCGGGGACGGAAAGGCCTGGCGCCATTGGTACTCCGAGTGGCGCCGCCTCGCCCCCGACCTCCTCGAGGCGCTGCTCACCCCGTTCCCCCCGATCCGCGCCGGGGCCCGCCTCGCCGCGGGCGCCGGCCTGGGCGGCGCGCTGCGGCTGGGCCGGCGCTTCCTGGTGCCGGCCCGGGTTCTCGGCGAGGAGCTCTTCGAGGGCGAGGGCGCCCGGATGCTACTCAACGGTCTGGCGCTGCACACCGACCTGGCGCCCGACGACGCGGCCGGTGGCGCCTTCGGCTGGCTGCTGGCGATGCTGGCCCAGCAGTACGGCTTCCCGGTCCCCGTCGGCGGCGCGCAGCAGCTCACCGACGCCCTTCTGCGCCGCTTCGGCGGGGCCGTGCACCTGCGGGCGCCGGTGGAGCGGGTGGTCGTGGGCGGCGGCCGGGCGCTGGGCGTGCGCTGCGCGGACGGACGGCTCTTCCGGGCCCGCCGGGCGGTCGTCGCCGACGTGCCGGCGCCCCCGCTGTACCAGGACCTCGTCGAGCCCCGGCATCTGCCCGGCCAGCTGCTGGCCGACCTGGCCGGCTTCCGCTGGGACAACCCGACCCTGAAGATCGACTTCGCGCTGTCCGGGCCGGTGCCGTGGATCGCGCCGGAGGTGGCCGGGGCGGGCACGATCCACCTCGGCGCCGATCCGCTGCGCTACGCGGCCGACCTGTCGACGGGGCGCCCGCCGGAGGAGCCGTTCCTGCTGGTGGGGCAGATGACGACGGCGGATGCGACGCGGTCGCCGGGCGGGACCGAGTCGCTGTGGGCGTACACCCATCTGCCCCGCGGCGTCACCGCGGAGCAGGCGGCCGCGCACGTGGAGCGGGTCACCGGCGTGCTGCGGCGGCACGCGCCCGGCTTCGACGACCTCGTGCTCGGCCGGTACGTGGCCGGCCCCGCGCAGCTGCAGGCCGAGAATCCCTCGCTGATCGACGGGGCGATCAACGGGGGCACCGCCGGGGCGTACCAGCAGGTCGTGTGGCGGCCCACGCCGGGGCTCGGGCGGGCCGACACGCCGATCGACCGGCTGTACCTGGCCAGCTCCAGCGCCCACCCGGGCGGCGGCGTGCACGGCGCGGCCGGCGCCAACGCGGCGCGGGCGGCACTCGCCCGGCACCGCCCGGTGCTCGGCGACGCCTACCGGGCCGCCATCGCCGCCGCAATGCGACGCATCTACCCCAGCTAGAGTGAAGCGGGCAATATTGGGACAAAAACCCTGGCGGGGTATAAATCCGATAAGTCGTGGCGCGCCAGCGCCCGACTTATCGTGACAAAGCCGATGACTCCGGTCCTCGTGACCAGGTCAGTGCCTGGTCCGGGTCGATCGGAGCGGGACTGGGAGGCCTGCCGCCAAGAACGTCAGCGATGCTCCGCCAGATCGGCCAGCCGCTGCAGCACCTCCGCGTTGCGGAAGTGCAGGACCGCGTCCCCGACCTTGTTGCGCACGCCCAGCAGCGGCCCCTCCGTGAACTGCTCCTGCAGCGTCACCCGGGTCGCCTGTTCGTCCAGCGGGTCCAGGGTGAACTTCGCGTGCCCCGCCCCGAGCGGCCACACGTGCACCTTCAGCAGCAGCATCCGGCCCGGCTCGCAGGCCAGCGACTCGCTGCCGTCGTGGATCGAGAGCGGCCAGGGGCCGGCCTTGTGGTGCAGTCGCGCGCCCGGTGCGGGCCAGGCGGCGTCGACGTCGTGGACGTGGGCCGTGCCGACCACCCAGTCGGCGTACGACCACCCGTCGGACAGCACGGAGTACACCCGGTCGACGGGTGCGCGGACGATGCGTTCGGTGATGGACACGTCTGTGGGATTCCCCCAGCCGTGCATCTCACACCAGCCGCGTGACGGGCGAGGCTACGGTGTAGTAGTGCGCCGTGAACCCTCCACGTCCCGATTCGAGGCGTCCCGCCTGTCGCCCGCCCGCCGGGCCGGCGACGTGGCCCGGTTGCGCCGCGAGCGATTCGACGTCCTGATCATCGGCGGCGGCGTGACCGGCGCCGGCGCCGCGGTGGATGCCGCCTCCCGCGGGCTGTCGGTGGCCCTGGTTGAGGCCCGCGACCTGGCCTCCGGCACATCGAGCCGCTCGTCGAAGCTCATCCACGGCGGCCTGCGCTATCTCGAACAGTTCGAGTTCGGACTGGTGGCCGAGGCGCTGCAGGAGCGGGGGCTGCTCGCCACCCGGCTGGCCCCGCACCTGGTGCGTCCCGTGCCCATCCTCGTCCCGCTGCCCTCCCACCGCGGCTTCCCCGGCCTGGCGCAGCGGGCCTGGCAGCGCGCCTACTACGGCACCGGCGTCGGGCTCTACGACGCCTTCGCGGCCACGGCCCGGCTGCGCCGCTCGTCCCCGCGCGGCATGCCGCTGCACCGGCACCTGTCCCGCGCCGAGGCCCACCGGCGCTTCCCGTCGCTGCGCGAGGACGCGATCAGCGGCGCCATCCAGTACTACGACGGCCAGGTCGACGACGCCCGCCTGGTGGCCACGCTGGCCCGCACCGCCGCCAGCCTCGGCGCCGTGGTCGTGCCCAGCGCCCGGGCGGTGGGCCTGCTGCGCGACGCCCGCGAGGTCACCGGCGTGACCGTGCGCGACCTGGAGACCCGCGAGGAGTTCGAGGTCCACGCGCGCACCGTGGTCGCGGCCACGGGGGTGTGGATGGAGGACATCGCCGGCATGCTGTCCGGCGCCGGGCCGCGCGAGTCGTCCGGCCTGCAGGTGCGGGCCAGCAAGGGCGTGCACCTGGTGGTGCCGCGCTCCGCCATCACCGGCGAGGCGGGCCTCATCCTGCGCACCCCGACGTCGGTGCTCTTCGTCATCCCGTGGGGCGGCCACTGGATCATCGGCACCACCGACACCGACTGGAACCTCGACCGCGGCCACCCCGCGGCCTCGGCGACCGACATCTCCTACCTGCTCGGCCAGGTCAACGCCGTGCTCGACCGCCCGCTCGGCACCACCGACATCGAGGGCGTCTACGCCGGCCTGCGCCCGCTGCTGTCCCGCGAGGCCCGGCAGCGCCAGCCGCACAGCCGCGACGAGCAGACCTCGGCGCTGTCGCGCACGCACGCGGTCGTCGAGCCGATGCTGGGCCTGTTGCTCATCGCCGGCGGCAAGTACACCACCTACCGGGTCATGGCGGCCGACGTGATCGACCGGGTGGCACACCGGCTGGGCGGCCTGCGCCGGCACGGCGGCCTGGTGCCGGCCTCGCGCACCGCGGACCTGCCCCTGCTGGGCGCGGACGGCTACCATCCACTGTGGACCAACCGGGCGGATCTGGCCCGCCGGCACGGGATCCCGGTCGGGGTGCTGGAGCACCTGCTGGAGCGCTACGGCTCGCTCGCCTTCGAGGTGCTGACCCTCGACCCGGCGCTGCGCCGGCCGATCGAGGGGGCGCCGGAGTACCTGGCCGCCGAGGTCGCCTACGCCGCCCTGGCCGAGGGCGCGCTGCACCTGGAGGACGTGCTCACCCGGCGCACCCGCATCTCGTTCGAGACCGACCACCGCGGCACGGCCTCGGCCGCCGACGCGTCGAAGGTGATGGGCGACGTGCTGGGCTGGGACGCCGCGACCCGGGCCCGCGAGGTGGACCACTACCTGGCCCGGGTGGCCGCCGAGCAGGAGTCGCAGCGGATGCCCGACGACCTGACCGCGGACGCGGCCCGGCTGGGCGCCCCCGACGTGCGCGGCTTCCAGGTCGACCGCGCGATCGTCTGAGCGGCGCCCGCTCCCCAAACGCGCCGGAGTCCTTCCTGATCGGCACCTTCCGCCGACGTAAACGGACGAACAGGGCCTGAAGCAGACCGACCGCCGGACACCGATCGCCCGATGCCCGTCGCCCGATGCGTCATTTGCGCCCGAACATCTCAGCGGCGACCCGAATAGGCCGATCAAGCTGGCGATGAACCTGCAGGGCGGACCGGCACCGGTGACACTGGATCCAGTCACCGGCGCCCATCCACGGGCCGCCCTCGACGCTGCCCTGCGCGATGTGAGCGGCTGCAGCCTGCTGCTGTTCGACGTCGATCACTTCAAGACGGTCAACGACGCCTTCGGCCACCTGCGCGGCGACGCGCTGCTGCGCCAGCTCGCCGAGCGCATCCAGGGCCTCATCCGGGCCGACGACGCGCTGTTCCGCTACGGCGGCGACGAGTTCGTGCTGCTGCTGCCCGACACCGCGGCCGACGAGGCGCTGCGCCTGGCCATCCGGCTCACCGACGAGGTGAAGGCCCGGGTGTTCGAGGGCACCCCGCCGCTGCACCTGTCGATCAGCATGGGCGTGGCGACCAGCCCCGCCGACGGGTCCGACGCCGAGACGCTCATCGCGGCCGCGGACCGGCGCAACTACCTGGCCAAGCGGCGTGGGCGGGGCCAGGCGGTCGGGGACGACATCGAGGCCGACGCGGCGGCCGGTTCGTCCCGGCTGTGGGAGCGCGACGCGGCGCTCTCCGCCACGCAGGAGTTCATCACCCGGGTCGCGGCCGGCCTGCGCGGCGCGCTGCGTGTCGCCGGGCCCAAGGGCGCCGGGCACACCCGGTTCCTGCGCGAGGTGGCCCAGATCGCCCGGTTGCGGGGCTTCAAAACCGAGATTTCCGGCGGTACCGCGGGAAACCCCGACAAATCGGTAATCCTGCTCGCCGACGTCGACGACCCCCTGCCCGAGCTCGGCGACGCCGCGGCCATCGTCTACGCGAGCACCGACCTGCGCGACGACGCGCCCCGCCCTGCGGGGCCGCAGACCGTCATCGAGCTCACCCCGTGGTCGCCGGCCACGGTGCGGATCTGGCTGCGCATCGCGCTGACCGGCGAGCCCAACCAGGCTCTCATCGACCGGCTGGTGGAGCGTTCCGGCGGGCTCCCCGCGCGGGCCGAGGCCGAGCTGCAGCGGATGCGGTCGGCGGGCGAGCTGATCGCGGCCGGGGACGGCACCTGGGGGGTAAAGCCGGTCGCGCCCAAGCGGCGGCGCAGCCGGCTGCCGGTGCCGATGACCAAGCTCGTCGGCCGCGACCGGGAGACCGCCCGGGTGGCCGGCCTGATCCGCGACGGCCGCCTGGTCACCCTGGTCGGCCCCGGCGGCATCGGCAAGACCCGGCTATCGCTGGCCGCGGCCGGCGCGGTGGCCGACGAGTTCGCCGACGGCGCCGTCTTCGTGCCGCTGGCCGACGCCAACAGCGCCGAGCTGCTCACCGCCGCGCTGGCCCAGGCCCTGCACGTGGCCGAGCTGCCCGATCAGCACCTGTTCGACACGGTGCTGGACCAGCTGACCGAGGCCGAACAGCTGCTCGTGCTCGACAACTTCGAGCAGGTCGTCGACGACGGCGCGGCGCTGGTCAGCGACCTGCTGGCGGCGGCGCCCGGGGTGCGCGCGCTGGTCACCAGCCGGGAGCGGCTGTCGTTGTACGGCGAGCAGGTCTACCAGGTCCCGGCGCTGGCCGACTCGCCCGCGGTGACGCTGTTCGAGCAGCGGGCGCGGGCCGTCGACGCCGACTTCGAGATCACCATCGACACCGCACTGCCGGTCGCCGCGCTGTGCCGCCGGCTGGACGGCCTGCCCCTGGCGATCGAGCTGGCGGCGGCCCGCATCGACCGGTTGACGCCGGACGAGCTGCTCAACCACCTCACCGAGCACCTCGACCGCGACCTGGACTCGCTCGGCGGCTCCGGCCCCCGCGACCTGCCGGCCCGCCAGCAGACCCTGCGCGGCGCGATCGACTGGAGCTTCGTGCTGCTCGACGCCGAGGAGCAGCGGCTCATGACCGAGCTGTCGGTGTTCGCCGGGGGCTGGACCGGGCCGGCCGCGCTGGCCGTCGCCTCGCCCGGCGGGGACCTGCACCTGCTGGAGAAGCGGCTGGCCGCGCTCGTGGACAAGCACCTCGTGGTGCGCGACGAGGGCGGCGCGCGGTACCACCTGCTGAGCACCATCCGCGCCTACGCGCACCACCGGCTCGGCGACGAGGCCGGCCCGGCCGACCGGCACGCGAGCTTCTACGCCGCCTTCGCGGAGGACTCGGCGGCCGGGCTGACCGGGCCGGACCAGGTGGAGTGGACCAGCCGGATCGAGGCGGACTACCAGAACGTGCGGGTGGCGTTCGACCACGGCGACATGCCGACGCGCACCCGGATCTGCCTGGGGCTGTGGCGGTACTGGCGCAACGGCGCGCACATCGGCGAAGGGCGGGACTGGCTGGAGCGCGTCTCGGGCGCCGCCGAGTCGCCCGACGACGGCATCCGGGCCCGGCTGCTGCACGCCGCAGCGATCCTGGCCGCGACCCAGGACGAGCACGAGGCGGCGTACCGCTTCGGCGCAGAGAGCCTGCGCCGGGCGACCGCGGCGGGGGACCGGGCCACGGTCGGGCACGCGTACAACGCGCTGGGCATCGCCTCGATCGGCGGCGGGGACCACGCCGCGGCCACCGCGCACTTCGGCGAGAGCCTCGAGGTGTGGCGCGAGCTGGACGTGCCGCAGGGCGTCGCCGCGTCGCTGGGCAACCTCAGCAAGGTGGCGCTGAGCCGGGGCGACGACGCGGCGGCCGAATGTTACGCCCGGGAGTGCCTTGAGCTGGAGCGGGCGGCCGGCAACACCCGGGGCATCCTGCTCGCGCTGGAGTGCGTCGGCCAGGCGCGGCTGCTCGGCGGCGACGTGGCCGGGGCGCGGGCGGCGCTGGACGAGAGCCTGGCGCTGAGCCGGCAGATCGGCGACGCGTTCGGCGCGGCGATGGCCCAGCACCAGCTCGGTCTGGCCGCCCGGGCCGACGGCGACCGGGTCGAGGCGCTGCGGCTGCTGGTGGCCGCGCTGGTCACCCGGCACGAGGTCGGCGACCGGCTGGACCTCGCCATCTCGCTGGACGCTGTGGCGGCGATGCTGGTCGAGGCCGACCCGGCGCACGCGGCCCGGCTCATCGGCGCCGCGGACGCGCTGCGGGCCCGGCACCGGCTGGCCGACCCGCCGGACGCGCAGACGCTGCGGGACCGGACGCTGCCGCTCATCGCCGCCCACCCGCGGGACCGGGCCGCCGGGCGCATGCTGAGCCTCGACCACGTCGTGGAGAGCGTGCGTCCCCTAAGCTCGTAGCATGCTCGAGGCGTGGCAGCGGATCTTCCCGGGCGAAGAGGTTGTCGGCCAGGACCTGCTCGCGCGCTGGTCGCAGCCCCATCGGCGGTACCACACGCTCGACCACCTCGCGCTGATGCTCGCCGTCATCGACGAGCACGCGGGGCTGGCCGACGACGCCGACGCGGTGCGCCTGGCGGCGTGGTTCCACGACGCGGTCTACGAGGTGTTCGCCCAGGACAACGAGGAGCGCAGCGCGGCTCTCGCGGTACGAAACCTGGAGGCTCTTGGCTTTTCCCAGGCGCGCGCCGAGGAGGTGGCGCGGCTGGTCCGGCTGACCGCGGGGCACGCGGTGGCGCCGGGCGATCGCAACGGCGGGCTGCTGGCGGACGCCGACCTGGCGATCCTGGCCTCCGGCAAACCGGAGTACGACCGGTATGCGGCGGCGGTGCGCGCGGAGTACGCGGCGGTGCCGGACGAGGTGTTCCGGCCGGGACGGGCCGGCATTCTGCGGAAGCTGGCGGACCTGCCGGAGCTCTACCGGGTGGTACCGGCACGGGCGGAGTGGTCCGCCCGTGCCCGCGTGAACCTGGAGGCGGAGATCAGGACGCTTCTGGGTGCTTCGTGACGTTCTGGAGGTAGAGGGCCTCGCCGAGCTTCTCGATCAGGCCGAGCTGGGTCTCCAGGTAGTCGACGTGCTGCTCCTCGTCGGCGAGGATGTCCTCGAAGATGTTGGCCGAGGTCACGTCGCCGATCGAGCGCATGTACTCGATGCCCCGGCGCAGCCGGTCGATCGCCTCGAGCTCGACCTGCATGTCGCACTTGAACATCTCGGGCACGGTCTCGCCGATGCGCAGCGGTAACAGCCGCTGGTAGTTCGGCAGGGCCTCCAGGAACAGGATTCGATCGGTGAGCACCTCGGCGTGCTTCATCTCGTCGATCGACTCGTGCCTGGTGTGCTTGGCCAGGATGGTGTATCCCCAGTTCTCCTGCATCTTCGCGTGCAAAAAGTACTGGTTGATCGCCGTGAGCTCGGCGGTCAGCTGTTCGTTGAGAAATTCGATGACTCGTGCATCCCCCTGCATGCACGCAGGGTACGCCGACCCCTGCCCGATTTCAGCCGAAAACGGGTACCGCGGTCCGATTCTCGATGTCGATCAGGTCGGCGATGCGGTCCAGGCACGTGCCGCAGCCCGTCCCCGCCCCGCACTCGTCCCCAACGGCGTCCTCCGTGTGCGCGCCGGACTGGATGACCCGGCGGATCTCGCACTCGCGCACGCGGTGGCAGATGCAGACGTACACGATCGTTCTCCTTGCTTAGCCTGACCTAAGCAAGGGTTGCCTAATTAACGCCGCGAAACAACCCCTGAGCAGGCTTTTTCTGCCCATCTGAAGCGGACAAATGGCGCGGACGGCGCAGCCCGGCGGCAACCAGGCGGTCGACGATCTCCCGCGACGGGACGAGCCGCGCCCCCAGCCAGATGGCGACGCGCGCCCGGTCGGCCGGCACGTCGTAGTGGTCCCGCTCGAACGCGCGCCGAGGCGCCCCGATCAGCTCCGCGAAGGCGTGCAGCTCCGCCGCGGACACGTCGCTGACGAGATGGGCCCAGAGCCGCCCGTGTGCGGGCCACCGGGGGGTGTCGATGTAGAGCACACGCACTACCTTGCCAGGTATGGATCTCAACATGGGTCTGGTCGAGGAGCTGCGGGGAGCGCTGCCCCACGAGGGCGGCGTGCTCACGGATCCGGAGCTGCTGCGTTCCTACGAGCACGACGAGGCGGACCTGGTGCCGTACGGCACACCGTCCATCGTCGTGCGCCCGCGCACCACGGGCCAGGTGTCGGCGGTCCTGCGCGCGGCGAGCCGCCACAGGGTGCCGGTCATCCCGCAGGGCGCCCGCTCGGGCCTGGCCGGCGGGGCGAACGCGATCGAGGGCGCGATCGTGCTGTCCCTCATCGGGATGAACGACATCATCGACATCGACGCCGAGAACCGCATCGCCGTGGTCCAGCCGGGCGTGGTCAACGCGCAGCTGCGCCGGGCGGTCGCCGCCAAGGGCCTCTACTACCCGCCCGACCCCGGCTCCTGGGAGCAGTCCACGATCGGCGGCAACGTGTCGACCGACGCGGGCGGGATGTGCTGCGTGAAGTACGGCGTGACCAGCGACCACGTCATCGGGCTGGAGGTCGTCCTGGCCAGCGGCGAGGTCCTGACCTGCGGCCGGCGCACCGCCAAGGGCGTCGCCGGCTACGACCTGACCAGCCTCTTCGTCGGCTCCGAGGGCACCCTGGGCGTGATCACGGAGATCACCGTCCGGCTGCGCCCGGCCCCCGAGCCGTCCCTCACCCTGGTCGCCGTCTTCGACACGTTCCCGGCCGCCGGCGCCGCCGTCTCCGCGATCGTCGGCTCCGGGATGCAGCCCAGCATGCTGGAGCTCATCGACCGCGTGGCGATGAGCGCGATCGAGGCCTACCGCCCGATGGACCTGCCGACCACCGCCGCCGCCCTGCTCATCGCCTCCGTCGACTCCGGCGGCCAGGCCCCCGACGACCTGGACCGCATCTCGGCGATGTGCCGCGCGGCCGGCGCGGCCGACGTCTTCGTGGCCTCCGACCCCGCCGAGGCCGACGCCCTCCTGGCCGCCCGGCGGCTGGCCCACCCGGCCTTGGAGCACTTCGCCGCCCACCTGTTCCCGCTCGGCGGCGGCATCATGGTCGACGACGTGGCCGTGCCGCGCACCCGCCTGGTCGAGCTGATCGAGGGAATCGAGCGCATCGCCACCGAGCACGGCGTCGTGGTGGCCACGGTCGGCCACGCCGGCGACGGCAACCTGCACCCGATCATCGTGATCGACCGCTCGGACCCGGTGAGCCTGGCCCAGGGCCAGAAGGTCTTCGACGCCATCATGTCGCTGGGCCTCTCCCTGGGCGGCACCTCGACCGGCGAGCACGGGGTGGGCCTGCTCAAGCGGGACTGGCTGGCGCGGGAGATCGGCCCGACGGGCCTGAAGGCACACCGCTCGATCAAGGCCGCCCTCGACCCGGACAACATCCTCAACCCCGGCAAGATCTTCTGACGCCTCAGGGCAGTGCCCTGAGATCCGCGACCATGCCCTCGAAGGCGGCCTCCCGATCGTCGGCGCGCAGCACGGCCGACGGGTGGACGGTGGCGACCAGCACGGCCTCGGGCGCGCCGGGGAAGTCCTCGGGGTGTTCGGCCCGCCGCGGCCAGGCCAGCGGCACACCGCGCTCGCGGGTGACCCGGAAGGCCGGCCCGAGCAGCGCCTGGGCCGCGGTCGCCCCGAGCACCACCACCCGGCTGGGCCGGATCCACGCGAACTCGGCCACCAGCCAAGGCCGGCACGCCACGATCTCGGTGCGGTCGGGGGTCTGGTGCAGCCGCCGCTTGCCGGGTGCCGCGGGGCGGTGCTTGAAGTGCTTGACGGCGTTGGTGAGGTACACGGCCTCCCGGTCGATCCCGGCGGCCACGAGGACCCGGTCGAGGACCTTCCCGGACGGCCCGACGAACGGGTGCCCGCGCCGGTCCTCGATGTCCCCGGGCTGCTCCCCGACGACCAGGATCCGCGCGTCGCCGGGCCCCTCGCCGAACACGGCCTGGGTGGTGTCCCGGTAGAGGCCGCAGCCGTGGCAGCCCTGAACCGCGGCGCGCAGCTCGTCGAGGTCGGCGCCCGGAGGAACTTCGGCAACCATGCCACCCTGATACCCCACATGACGGATGCCATCCCCCCGGGTATGGCGGTCGATATCGGTCCCGCCCGCGCCGCCGTTCGTACCGTGAAGGACACGGATGGCACCTGGTGCGGCACCGAGTGCCGTGGCACCTGGAAGATGCCGCAGGACA
This sequence comes from Dactylosporangium sp. NPDC051485, assembly GCF_040682015.1. Taxonomy (NCBI): domain Bacteria; kingdom Bacillati; phylum Actinomycetota; class Actinomycetes; order Micromonosporales; family Micromonosporaceae; genus Dactylosporangium; species Dactylosporangium sp. NPDC051485. The sequence continues at coordinate 67,324 of NZ_JBFAZW010000034.1, read as the reverse complement.
TGCGGGTGCTCGGCCCACATCGGGCCCTGAGGGCGTTTCGCAAGATCGTCTCCAAATTTCTAGGAGGTAGAGCGCTCATGGACGCTGTTTGTGGGCACGTCGGGCCTTGGCATGAAGAGGAGTACTTCGCGCTCGGCGAGACCTCGGACCGGATCGAGTTGATCGATGGGAGCCTGCTGGTGACTCCGGTGCCGACGGCTCGGCACCAGCTCCTGCGCCGCCGCGTCGCGAACGCCCTCGACCCTGGTGCGGCGGAGGCCGGACTGCTGGTCCTGGGCGCGGTCAACGTGCGCCTTCAGGTGGGCCGGATCGTCATCCCCGACCTCGTGGTCTGCAGTAGTGACGAGGGCATGGTCACCGACGCGGTCGACGTGGCGCTGGTTGGCGAGATCGTGTCGCCCGACAGCGCGGGTGTGGACAGGTTGGTGAGGATGCCGCTGTACGCCGCCGCCCGGATCGGCTGGTACCTGCTGGTCGAGCCATCGTCGTCCGGGCTCTCGCTCGGTCTGCTGCGGCTCGACGGTGAGAGCTACGTCGGACATGCGGCGGCCGACGCCGGGCAGACGTTGGCGTCCGGCAGCCCGTTCGCCATTCACCTCGACGCCGACGCGATCGCCTCCTGACGCTGACGTGCCCGCGCGTTATCCGCGGCAGATGAGGACGTCGGCGTGAGCGGCGAAGGCTGGGTACTGTGACGTCTGTCAGGATGTGGCTGTGCCGTCCCGAGCCCGTGCGTCGTTCGTCGTTCACAGTGAGGCTATTACTGGCGAGGAGATTACGCGGCGGCTTGGCATTCGGCCCACACGCCTAGCTGAGCGGGGAGAGCCGATCTCTCAACGGTCCCCTGACGGCAAACGGCGCGAACACGCGACGTGGGAGCTGACCAGTCACATCGGCGAGACCGAACAGCTGGCCGCCCATCTGGAGTCGCTGCTCGACATCATCGAGCCGGCGATTCATACCCTCCGGCAGCTCGAAGCGCTTGGCGGCACCGTGCGCTGGTCGTGCCTGGTAACGGCCAAACCCATGGGGAACATGGTCTGGATCGAACCGCCACTCCTGGCCCGCCTCACGCAGGTGGGCGCCCCGCTGATGCTGGACATCTACGACAGCGACGAGGAGTGAACCGCTCGCATCGCGGCAATCCGTAGGCCAAGATCATTTGTGTCGTTCGCGCCCAGCCTGTCGGGGTCGCCTGGTGATCAACGGTCCGGCGCCCGTAATTCCTCGATCAACGCCACGATCGCGGGATCCATCGGCGCTCGTACGTCCGTAGGTCGCGTGACCTCGTCGCCCTGGGGGTCGTGGATGGTGAGGTCGTATCGGCGGGCGAGTTGGTCAATCAACTGCAACGCGGGCGTGCCGCGTTCGCTGAAACTCAGATGCATGCTGACGTGGTCGATGCCGACATTCAACGGCATGTCCATCCACGGAGAGTCCTGAGCGTACGGCGGGAAATCCGGGTAGCGGGCGCGGAGGTTCTCGTAGAACCCGATGATGCGTTCGTCCAGCTCGCCTCGGGGTGATGCAGGCTTCGGCAGCGCTCCGCCATAGCCCGTACCGCGACGTCGGTCGCACCCGGGTCGACAGCAAGCACGATGAGACCGAAGCTCATGGGCCTATGGTGCCCCACGCCGCCGGTCCGTCGATCAGGTCCCCAACGAAGCGACCCGCACCGAGATCGGGTGCGCGCTCATCGGCACGAGTGCGCACCCTGTGCAGGAGCGCCGATTTGAGCGCGACCGGTCCTGCTCCGCCAGGGGCACAGCCGGCCGCCCGGCCCGGTCCGCGACGCCCGCCGCGCATGGTGCAGCATCAGGCCCAGGTTCCGTGGGTCGGCGCGGTCGGGTAGAAAAGTGCCTCGTGTTCGAACGGTTGACTGCCGAGACGCGGCAGATGCTGGCGCTCGTACCGCACTACGCCGTCGCCGCCGGCCGGTCGGAGATGACCCCGGCCGATCTCGCCGCCGCGCTGGCCGCCCGGCCGGTCGGCAACACCGCTGGTATCTGGACGTCGCCGCAGCCACCTGAGCCGGCCGAACCCGCGGGCGCCCAAGGCGGGCGCCTGCCGCCGAAGGCCCCACACCGGTTCGATAAGGCGGCGCGAGCGGTCCTGACGCAGTCATTGCATGTCGCGGTGGCCGAGGCGGCCGCGCACATCGGCACCGAGCACCTGCTCGCCGCGCTCGTCCGGAGCGGGCCGCCGGACGTCGTGGCGGGGCTCGGTGCGCGGGGTGCTACGGCCGAAACCGTCGATGCGCTGCTCGCCCGGCTGGCCGGAGGGCTGGGCACCGAAGGGCCGCCGGAGGAGCCGCGGGCCGTCAAGGGGGCGGGCTCGGCCCTGAGCTACACGCGCCTGACGGTCGACGCACGCGCCGTTGTGCGGGAAGGCGCCGCGCTGGGCCGGGCCGCCGGACGCGCCAACGTAACGCCGGTCGACCTGGCCACGGCGCTCGCCTTGTACGACGGAGGCAACGTGGTCCGGGTATGGACCGTGCCGCCGGTACCGCCGCCGGAGCCCGCCGCGCCGATCAAGGACGTGGCCTCGCTGGCCGGGCCGACCGAGCGGGTGCTCGCGGCGGCCGCGGTGATCGCGCGGGAGGTGGGCTCCGCGCATGTGGGCACCGAGCACTTGCTCGTGGCGCTGCTCCGGCACGGCCACCCTGAGGTCGTGACGCTGCTGGCCGAGCGAGGCGGCACCGCCGAGGCCGCCGACGCCCTGCTCGCCGAGCTGGCCGGCGATCCCGGTGTCGAGAGGCCGCCGGCGCCTGTCCCGGGCCTACCGCCCGTAGCCCGGCGGTCCGCGCTGCGCCCGGTGTCGGGACGACGGGCGATCGTCGCGCTGGTCGCCCTGGGCTCGGTCCTCGTGATCGTGGTGGTGTGCTTCCTAGGTCCCATCTTCGGCCCGTAATCAGGCCAGGCGCAGGCCGGGTGGCAACGTGTGCGGGCAGCCGGCGCGCCCGCCGCCGGAACGAACGGCGCGTTCGGTGAAGCCGGCGTCATCCTCGCCGCGGAGATCGGGGACCGGTTCGCCGGCCTGCACGACCCGCTCACCACCGCTCTCGCCGAGGCGGCCCGGGCGGTGATCGCCGACGCCCGCCGTGACGGTGTCCGCCTACGCGTCACCGCCACCGAGGATGCGAGCATCAGCGCGAGCTTCCTCAAGGCCGGCTATGACCGGCTGCCGGTCACGATCGACTGGCGACGCCACGAAGGGAACCCGCGCTCATGGCATTTCGACTGGACGGTCCGGTGTTGGAGGGCGCCCTGGTGCGCCTCGAACCCCTCACCCACCACCACGAGGCGGACCTCGCCGCGGCGGGGGAGCAGGACCGCGCCTCGTTCGGGTACACCTGGGTGCCGACCGCGGCCGAGACCCGCGCCTACATCGACGCCCAGCACGCCCGCGCGGCGACCGGCCGGATGGCCCCGTACGCGCAGATTGACCTGGCCACCGGCCGGGCGGTCGGGGCCACCGCCTTCTGGGACCCGCGGGTGCGGCCCGGCACGGACACGCTGTACGCGGTGGAGGTCGGCTTCACCTGGTTGGCCGCGTCCGCGCAGGGCACCGGCATCAACACCGAGGCGAAACTGCTGCTCTTCCGGCACGCGTTCGAGGTGTGGCAGGTGGCCCGGGTGGACCTGAAGACCGATGCCCGCAACGCCCGGTCCCGGGCCGCCATCGCGAAGGTCGGTGCCCGGTTCGAAGGGGTGCTGCGCAGCTGGTCGCAGTCGTGGGCGCCGGGCGAGGACGGCCTGCTCCGCGACTCCGCGATGTTCTCCATCATCGACGCCGAGTGGCCGCAGTGCCGCGTGGCGCTGGAGGCCCGGCTGGCGCCTCCGAACGAAAGTCCACAGTAGACAGCAGACAGACAGGAGCAGGACGCGACGCGAGTCGGGTTCGTCGGCGCCGGCCTCATTGCGGACGGCTTGGCGGATCTCTGGGCGGCGGCCCTCGACGCCCGGCGGCAGATCCGGCCCTGCTCGCCCGTGCGCGTCCTCGACGAGTTGCTCCGTGGAGAGCGGAAGTGACTTCTCCCGAGAGGGGTCCGGAGACGACTCAGGGCTGGTTTCCTGTTTCCAGGAAACCAGCCCTGAGCTGGTACTTCACGAAGTCGGGGTAGCCGGATTTGAACCGACGGCCTCTTCGTCCCGAACGAAGCGCGCTACCAAGCTGCGCTATACCCCGAGCGTGCCGAGTAATCGTAGCCCACGCCCGCGCCCCCGCAAACTCGGTATCCCCCGTGTCGGGCGGCAGGGCGTTGAGCTGCGATTACACCGACTGCAGGAACGTGCTCAGGCGGCGTTCGTAGGCCGCCGGGTCGAGATTCCAGCCGCGGCAGTGACCGGCCTCACGTGTTTCGACCAAGGCGATGCGGTCGGGGGCGGAGCGGGCGAAGTCGACCGTCGGCTGTGGGGCCACCGTGCGGTCGTCGTGGTCGACGTAGACGAGCGTGGGGACGTCCAGGCGGGCCGCCACCGGGCGGTAGTCCAGGTCCACGGCCCGCACGCCCAGGCGGCGGCAGATGAGCTGCAGGGCGGTCCAGGTCCACACCGGCGGGACGTTGAGCTGGCGGGCGTTCATCCGCAGCGTCGCATTCCAGTCGACCACCGGGCAGTCCAGGACGACGGCGCGCAGGAAGCCGTCGTGGTCCCAGTGGCGCGGCAGGTTGAGGATCGCGGCGCCGCCCATGGACCAGCCCATCAGGATCACGTCGCGCGCGCCCGACGACCGGGCGTAGTCGATCGCCGACCGTACGTCGCGCCACTCGGTGTGGCCCAGGTGGAAGCGGCGGTCCGGCGACGGTGGGGCGTCGACGTCGTTGCGGTACGACACCACCAGCGTGCGGTGGCCGGAGGCGGCCAGGGTGGGCAGCGCGCGCAGGGCCTCGCCGCGCGGGGCGCCGCGGCCGTGCACGGCGATGATCCAGGTGTCGTCGGCGGTGGCCGTGGTGGGCGGGACCAGCCACGCCGGCAGGCCGCCGAGTTCGCCGGGCACGACGACCTCCTCGAACGGCAGGCCGCGCGCGCCGAGGGGGTCGCCTTCGAAGACATAGCCCGAGGTGTACCCCCTGAGCCCGGCCGCCAGCGAACCCCGGTCGACGACCTCGATCTCCCGCGTGACCGTCGCCCGGTCGGAGGCGACCACGGCGCCGAGGCGGGCGTGGCCGGTGGCCCAGACGAACGACAGCGGGATGGACCGGGCCGTGTCGGGGGTGCGGGTGAGCGTCAGGCGGTTGCCGGCGTAGGCGCGCACCCGCACGGGGTACACCCTGGTGCCGTTGACGTTGAGTACCTGGCCGGCCAGGTACCACGCCGCCCCCGCCGTCCCGGTGGGCAGCAGCACGGCCAGGCCTGCCGCCCCCGCCACGCCCGCGTAGGCGGCCCGGCGCGGCCACTTGGGCAGCGGCCGCGCCGACGCCTCCGCGGTCATCGTGGGATGAGCGTCAGGATCGACGCCTCCGGCGGGCAGGCGAAGCGGATCGGGGCGGTCGGGTGGGTGCCCAGGCCGGCCGACACGTGCAGGTAGGCCTCCGAGTAGGGCCACCGGTGCAGGCCCTTGGCCATGCTGCGCTCCAGGCCGCAGTTGGTCACCAGCGCGCCGTAGAACGGCACCGCGACCTGACCGCCGTGGGTGTGGCCGGCCAGCAGCAGGTCGAAGCCGTCGTCGGCCATGCGGTCGAGGATGCGCGGCTCGGGGGAGTGGGTCAGGCCGATGCGCACGTCCACGTCCGCCGCGGCCGGGCCGGCCACGACGTCGTAGTCGTCGCGGCCGATGTGCGGGTCGTCGACGCCGATCAGCTCGACGGTGCGCCCGCCGGCCTTGATCGTGGTGCGGGCGTTGTTGAGGTCGGCCCAGCCGGAGCCGGTGAACATGTCGCGCAGCTCCTCGGCGGGCAGCACGGCGCCCTGCACGTAGGGCTTGCGCTTGCTGAAGTACCCCAGCGGGTTCTTGAAGACCGGGCCGCGGTAGTCGTTGGAGCCGAAGACGAAGGCGCCCGGGCGGTCCAGCAGCGGGGTCAGGGCCCGCACCACGGCCGGGACGGCGTCCACGTGGGCCATGTTGTCGCCGGTCACGATGACCAGGTCGGGGTCGGTGCCGGCCAGCTCGGCCACCCAGCGCTGCTTGCGGTGCTGGTCCGGGGTCATGTGCAGGTCGCTGATGTGCAGGATGCGCAGCGGCTCGGCGTCGGGAGCGAGCACCGGCACGTCGAAGCGGCGCAGCGTGAACATGTTGCGCTCGACGAGCGAGGCGTAGGCAAAGGTGGCGGCGCCCGCGGCGACGGTGCCGGCCGCGAGTCGCAGGATCGTCTTCGAGCGCATGTGCTCAGGGTACCGGCGCTGCTGCAACCGGGATTCGCGCAGGCTTTACAAACGAATTTCGGCAAGATCGAACGGATAGACTTTGCTCATGTTGAAGGCACGCCTGGAGTCCGACCTGCGCGACGCCATGAAGGCTCGGGACGAGCTCGTGACGTCGACCCTGCGGATGGCGATCGCCGCGGTGCGTAACGCGGAGGTCGCCGGGAAGTCCGCTCGTGAGCTCTCCGACGACGAGATCCTCGCGGTTCTCACCAAGGAGGCCAAGAAGCGCCGAGAGGCGGCCGACGCGTTCGCCGGCGCGGGCCGGGAGGCCCAGGCCGCGAAGGAGCGCGCCGAGGAGGAGGTCATTTCGGGGTACCTCCCGAAGCAGCTCTCCGACGACGAGCTCGCCGGCATCGTGCGGGACGCGCTGGCCGCCGGCGGGTTCAGCGGTCCCGGCAGCATGGGGCAGGCGATGAAGGCCGCGCAGGCCGCGGTCGCCGGCCGGGCCGAGGGCGGGCGCGTCGCCGCGATCGTCAAGGCGCAGCTCACTGCGGGCTGACCGGTTCGCGGCACCGACCCGAACGAAACGGCGGGCGCCCCGGATGCCGGGACGCCCGCCGTTTCGCGTTCGGGGTGCTAACAGATCCAGGGGATCGGGCAGTTGTTCGGGTCGGTGCCGTTGCCGAACGGCGCCACGCCGTTCGGGCGGCCGTTGCCGTTGCCGTTCCCATGGCCGTTGCCATTGCCGCCCTGGTACGGCGGCGCCTGCGCCCCCGGCCCCTTGCTCACGATCAGCTGGACGGTGCTGTTCTTGACCGTGGAGCCGGCCGGGTCGGTGCGGTCGACCGTGCCCGGCGGGCACTGCGAGGCGACCTGCTGGCTGGAGACCGAGACCGTGAAGCCGGCGGACTTGATCTTCGAGCGGGCCTGGTCGACCGAGAGGCACTTCACCGACGGGATGTCGACCAGCTTGCCCTGCGACTTGTCCTTGGTCGGCGGCGTGAAGTTCACGACCGGCTGCCCCTCCAGGCCGTCGCGCAGGGTGCCCAGCGCGGCGTAGTTGACCGGCGGGTGCTTCATGTCCTTGTTCGTCTCCGGCCAGTCCGGGTCGGTGAGGAACGCCGAGACCGCGAGCTGCTTGGTCATGACGGTGAAGGTGGCGCTCTTCTCCGAGTCGGTGGTGCCGGTCTTACCGGCGATCGGCCGCTTCACGAAGTTGCGCGCGTAGCCGGCGGTGGCGCCGGCGCACTTGCCGGTCGCGGACTGGTCGCCGACCGGGCAGCGGGCCATGTCGACGGCCGCCCGGGCCACCTCGGGGTCGATGTTCTGCTTGCACTTCGGGTCGAGGCCGTCGACCTTCTTGCCGTTGATGTCCTTGACCTCGAGGATCGGGGTCGGCTCGCAGTAGAGGCCGTCGGCGGCCAGGGTGGCGTAGGCGTTGCTCAGCTGCAGCGGCGTGGTCGCGCTGACGCCCAGCGTGAAGGCGCCCCACGTCTTCGGGTTGGCCGCGTGCTGCGCGTCCAGCGAGGCGTTGAACTGGATGCCCATGCGCTTGGCAACGTCGACGACGTGGTCGACGCCGACCCGCTCCTCCAGCGGCACGAAGAACGTGTTGATCGAGGAGCCGAAGCCGGTCCACATGTTGTAGGGACCGGACTGGCCGCCCGAGTTCTTCGGGCAGTAGTGCGGGCCGTTGCAGGCCGCCGGGCTCTTCGCCTCGATCGGGAAGTTCGAGACGTACTGCTTCTCGGTCTGGATCGTGTACGCCAGTGGGTACCCGGCCTCGAGTGCGGCCACGGCGGTGAACATCTTGAACGCGGAACCGGCCTGGTAGCCCGGGATGTCGGTGTCGCCGGTGATGATCGGCACCGTGGTCCGCGGGTAGTTTCCCTTCTGGCCCTTCTTGTCCGGGTTGGTGTTCGGCCCGTTCTGGCTCTCGTCGTTGCTGAAGACCCGGTTGGTGGCCAGTGCGGTGACCCGGCCGGTGCCCGGCTGGACCGCGGCCAGCATGAGCGCGTTGGACTGGCCCATCCTGACCTGCTGGTACTTGTCGACGTACGGCTGGTCCTGGGCGTACTTGAACGCCGCCGCCTGGGTCTGCACGTCCAGCGAGGTGACGACCGTGTAGCCGCCGGCCCGCAGCCGGTTGGCCCGCTGGTACTGGTCCTCGCCGAACACCTTCTGGTCAATCCACCAGCGGCGTAGGTAGTCGCAGTAGAAGCCGGCGCCCAGCTCCGGGCGCTGGATCGACTCGCAGCCCTCCGGGGTGCGCTTGCCGACGATGGTGAGCTTCTCCTTGGCCGCCGCGTCGGCGGCGGCCTGGTCGATGTACTTCATCGACACCATCTGCTTGAGCACGTACTTCTGCCGGTCCAGCGCCGCCGGCAGGCCCGTGGCCGTGGCCGGGTCGTTGGTGCCCGGCGCCTTCACCAGGCCGGCGACGAGCGCGGCCTCGGGCAGCGTCAGGTCCTTGGGGTCCTTGTCGAAGTAGACGTGCGACGCGGCGTAGATGCCGTAGGCGCCGTGACCGAAGGCCGCGATGTTGAGGTACCGCTCGAGAATGTCCTTCTTGGACAGCTTCTTCTCGAGGTCGATCGCGTACTTCATCTCCTTCAGCTTGCGCGTCGGGGTCTTGTCGGTGGCGTCGACGACTTCCTGCGGCGTCTGGGCCGAGTAGGAGATCGCCTGGCGCACGTACTGCATCGTGAGCGTCGAGGCGCCCTGCTCGGTCTGCCCGCCGGCATTCTGGTTGGCCACGAACGCGCGCGCGACGCCCTTCGGGTCGACGCCGTGGTGCTCGTAGAACCGGTTGTCCTCGGCGGCGACGATCGCGTCCTGCATGACCTGGGCGACGTCGTCGATCTTCACATCCCTGCGGTTCTCGTCGTACATCATCGCCAGCAGCGTCTTGCCGTCGGAGGCGTAGATGTAGGAGATCTGCGGGGAAGGCAGCACCGAAAGGTCGGTCGGTAGGTTCTCGAACGTGTCCGCGCCGGCCTTCGCGGCCAGGCCGGACATCGCGACCGCAGGGAACGCGGCCGCAGCGACCACCAGTCCTGCCAAGAGCCCACACAGCAGCAGAGAGGCTGCATTGGGCAGCAGGCCGTGCTCGCGTTTGCGCATCCAGGTCACCGCCTCACACTACGGGACGACGTCATGAGGCCGCGTCCAGATGGACGGCGCCCTCGTTGTCCTAGACGCGTGACACCGAGCGTGAGGTTGACCCGCTACCGATTCTGCTTGAGACAGCGCGGGGGTGCCGGCATTTTGGGCAAATCACACCCGGGAGTGACGCAGCGGTAGCACGAATCGTTCCTTTGGTTGATCACAAAGGGCCGGTTAACCTGGTGCAACAACGTTGCGTGACTGGACGACTACAGAGCATGATGTTCCGGAAAGCTCCTCTCGGGGTTCCCGTGGCCGGGGACCCTGCTGTCGCGCCGGGCAATCTGGCGAACTGCACCCGAATGCCATGGGGGGACGTGGTTTGGGCGCTTTTCGCCGGGGCAAGCACGGCGGATGGACCCGGGGGGAGTCCAAGGGGGGAAGAGGAAATATGAGCATGGTCGTCGACTGGCCCAGCATCGCCGCGTGTCGCAATGGCGACCCGGACGCTCTGTTCGTCCAGGGTGCCGAGCAGAACGTGGCGAAGCGGATCTGCCGCAGCTGTCCCGTGCGGTACGAGTGCCTGGCGGACGCCCTCGACAACCGGATCGAGTTCGGGGTCTGGGGTGGCATGACCGAGCGCGAGCGCCGTGCGCTGCTGCGCCGTCATCCGCAGGTGCCCAGCTGGCGCAAGATGTTCGAAGCGGCCATGGACCGCAACGAGAAGGACGCCACCAAGGAGCTGGTTCCTACCGGCTGAGCGCATATTTGTCGGGTATCTGTCCCGACCGTTCGGTAACGAACGGTCGTGGCTACCCGAAGGTCGCACCGATCGCGCGCAGCCCGTCGAGGTCATGGACGTCGGCGGGCTGCGCCGGGATGCGGACGACCGGCACGCCCGGGTGGGCGCGCAGGAACCGGCCGGAGACCGCCGCCTGCCGTTCGTGCTGGTCAGCTAGCTCGGCGTGGACCCGCAGCACCTCCGCGGTCGCCTGGTGGCCACCGGTCTCGTCGAGCCGGGCCGCGGCGGCCCGCGCGTCCTCGGCCGCCAGCTGCGGCGCCGCGACCGGCACCACCCGGTTGAGCACCAGCCCGGCCAGCGGCATCCGGTCCGCGCCCAGCCGCCCGGCGAAGTAGACCGCCTCGCGCACGGCGTCCGGCTCGGGGGCCGCGACGACCAGGAACGCCGTCTCGGGGGCCTGCAGCACGCGGTACGTCTGCTCGGCCCGCTCGCGGAAACCGCCGAACATCGAGTCCAGCGCGCCGACGAAGCCCGACAGATCGGTGAGCAGCTGGGCGCCCAGGACCTTCGTGACGGTCCGGCTGAACAGCCCGAACGAGGCCGAGACCAGGTTGAACACGCTGCGCCCGCCGGCCCGCGCCGGGGCCAGCAGCAGGCGCAGCATCTTGCCGTCGAGGAACCGCGACAGCCGGGCCGGCGCGTCGAGGAAGTCCAGCGCCGAGCGCGACGGCGGAGTGTCGACCACGATCAGGTCCCACTCGTCGCGGGCCCGCAGCTGCCCCAGCTTCTCCATCGCCATGTACTCCTGCGTCCCGGAGAACGTCGAGCTCATGGCCTGGTAAAAGGGGTTGGCGAAGATCTCCTCGGCCTTCTTCGGGTCGGTGTGCGCGAGCACGACCTCGTCGAAGGTCCGCTTCATGTCCAGCATCATGGCTTGGAGCTCGGCCGACTCCGGCTGCAGGCCCTTGACCTGCCGGGGCGTGTTGTCCAGCTCACTCAGGCCGAGCGCCTGGGCCAGCCGCCGGGCCGGGTCGATGGTGAGCACCACCGTGCGCCGGCCGTGCTCCTCGGCGGCCCGCAGCGCCAGCGCGGCCGCGGTCGTCGTCTTCCCGACACCGCCGGAGCCGCAGCAGACCACGATGCGAATCGCCCGGTCGGCGAGGATCGCATCCAGCTCGAGCTGGGGCGAGCGCGGCTCGGCAGTGGAAGGCACTCTGCGAGCGTATCCGCTGCGAGCATCCTCAAGCAGACGTGAGGAGCAGATCACCGAGCGACTCGAGGGCGGCGGCCGTCACACCTTCGGGCACCACCGGCAGCTCGACCACCGGCCGGCCGAGCCCCTGCAACTCGGCGCGCAGCGACGCCTCGGCGGCCACCCGGGTCTGGTACGCCCGCCCCTCGCCCACCAGCCCGGCCAGCAGGTCCTTGTCGGCCGGCACCCCGGCCGCGGCGAGGCCCCGGCGCAGGTCGGCCTGGGTGAGCTTGACCCCGGCCAGCACGGGCGGCCGGGTGGCGTTGACGATGACCGTGCCGATCGGGATGCCCAGCCGGGTCAGCTCGTCGATCGCGTCGGTCGTCTCCTGGACCGGCATCTCCTCGAGCAGTGTGACGACGTGCACCGCGGTCATCGGCGAGCGCAGGATGGCCGCGACGCCCTCGCTCTGCGTCTTGATCGGCCCGACCTTGGCCAGCCGCGCGGTCTCGGCGGTCACGTTGAGGAACCGGCCCACCCGCCCGGTCGGCGGCGCGTCGAGCACCACGGCGTCGTAGACCCGGCGGCCGTCCACCGTCCGGGTGACCGCCTCCTTGATCTTGCCGGTGAGCAGCACGTCGCGCAGCCCCGGCGCGACCGTGGTGGCGAAGTCGACCGCGCCCATCTTGCGCAGGGCCCGTCCGGCCACGCCCAGGCGGTAGAACATCTCGAGGTACTCCAGCAGCGCCTCCTCGACGTCCACCGCCAGCGCCCGCACCTCCCCGCCGCCGCGCGCGGTGGCGATGCGCACCTCCTGGTAGGGCAGTGGATCGCGGTCGAAGAGCTGCGCGATGCCCTGCCGGGCCTCGACCTCGATGAGCAGGGTCCGCCGGCCGTCGCGGGCCAGGGCGAGCGCCAGGGCCGCGGCCACCGTCGTCTTGCCAGTGCCGCCCTTGCCGGTGACCACATGCAGACGGGCGGGCCAGCCGTAGCCGCCCCGCCCGTCCGAAGACTCGCGTGCCGTCACGCCCTCGACGCTACCTGGTCGGCGCGAGGATCACGCTGCGGTGATCTCGCACACCCACCAGCCCTTGCGCTGGGTGGCGATGTACTTGTACTTCATCTCAGCGACCTTCTCGTCGCTCGTCGTCACCTTGACGTCGACGACCAGGGTGGCCTGGTCCTTGTCCTGCTTCTCGACCGTCGGCGCCGGCCAGGTGTACGTCGGGCTGCTCAGCGCCCCGTTGAACTTGCGGATGTCGTTGACCCGGGCGTTCAGCTTGTCCTTGTCGCGTGACGACGAGCACACGTACTTCAGCGCCGCGTCGGCGTCGTTGTTCTTGTACACCGCGGTGAGGAACCCGTTGACCGCCTCGACCGGCGTGGACGCCCCGGTGCCCTGGTTGTTCTGCACGACGAACCACGCGGCCGCGCCGCCGCCACCGCAGAGCACCAGCACCACGCCCAGCACGATGAGGGTGATCATCAGGCCGCGCTTCTTCTTCACCGGAGGCTGCGGGGGGTACATCGGATAACCCGACACCGGCATGCCCGACACCGGCGCCGGCGGCCCGGAGAACGGCGGGGCCATCCCCGGCTGCGGCACCGGCCCGGTCGGGAACTGCCCCGTCGGCGCCGGGAACGGCCCGGTCGGCTGGCCGAAGGCGCCCGTCGGCGGCAACTGCCCGGTAGGCTGCCCGTAGTCGGGCTGGCCGGGATAGGGCTGGTTCGGGAAGGGTTGGCCCGGGAAGGGCTGGCCCGAGGTCGGCTGGACCGGCGCGGTGTACGGGTCGGGGATGGGTGGCATCGACGGCTGAGCGGGCGGCCAGCCCTGCCCCGGCTGGCCGGGTTGGCCTTGGTACTCCGGCTGGCCCGGGTACTGGGGCGGTTGCGTCATTTCTCCCACCTCTGTGCGACACACGCGACGGGTGCTCACAGTAGCGGCCGTGGGCGAGCCATGGGGTACCCCGATATCAGGCTGTGCCCGACGCCGCCCCGCAGCGCGACGATAGTGTCCCCACATGCAGAAATGGGAGTATCTGACCGCGCCGCTGCTGGTTCATAACACCAAGGCGATCCTCGACAACTTCGGCGAGGAGGGCTGGGAACTGGTGGCGATCGTGCCCGGCCCCAACCCGGAGAACCTCGTCGCGTACTTCAAGCGCCCGAAGGCCGGCTGAGATGGCCGACGTCTACGCACGCCTGGCCGAGCTGGGCCTGCAGATCCCGCCCGTCGTGCCGCCGGTGGCCGCGTACGTGCCGGCGGTGCAGACGGGCAACCACGTGTACGTCTCCGGCCAGCTGCCGATCGTCGACGGCGCCCTGCTGGCCACCGGGCTGGTCGGCGCGGACGTCTCGCCGGAGGAGGCCAAGGAGCTGGCCCGCCGCTCGGCCGTCAACGTGCTCGCCGCCGTGGAGGCGCTCGTCGGCCTCGGCCGAGTGGCGAAGGCGGTGAAGATCGTGGGGTTCGTGGCGTCGGCGCCGGGCTTCACCGGCCAGCCCGCCGTGGTCAACGGGGCCAGCGAGCTCTTCGGCGAGGTGTTCGGGGAGGCGGGCAAGCACGCGCGCAGCGCGGTAGGGGTCTCGGCGCTGCCGCTGAACGCCCCGGTCGAGATCGAAGCGATTCTCGAGCTCGCCTGAGTTCGAGCCGGGCGAGCGGCGCGCGAGTGCCGCCGCCCGGCACCTGGCGATCGACTACCGATATATCGCAAAGGCGTAGTTGCGGCGCCGGTCATTACGCTGAGTGGCGGCCCGGAACGGCCGGATCGGGTTTGTCACTGGCCGGTCGGGTGACGTGTCCGGGGAAGCGGCCCGCCGTACGATTCCCGTGTGGTAAGCCACATCACCACCCCCGCCGCCGAGGTGCTCGCCGCGTTGCCCGACTGGGTGACGCTCGTCCGCGCGCCCAACCCGGGACCGATGACGCTGGACGGCACCAACACATGGCTGCTGCAAGCGCCCGGTCAGGGCTTGATCGTCGTCGATCCCGGGCCGCTCGACGAGGGCCACCTGCGCGCGGTCGCCGGCCATGGGTCCGTCGCCGCCATCGTCCTCACGCACGGTCACCCCGATCACACCGACGGCGTGCCGCGGCTGGCCGAGCTGACCGGGGCGCCGGTGTACCACCCGCCCGTGGGCGAGTGGCTGGAGGCCGGCGGGGTCACCGTCGAGCCCATCGCCACGCCCGGGCACACCAAGGACTCCGTGTGTTTCCTGGTGCGGTACCGCGGCGAGGAAATCGTCCTGACCGGGGACACCGTCCTCGGCCGGGGCACCACCGTCGTGGCCTGGCCAGACGGGGACCTCGGCGACTATCTGGAGAGCCTGGGCCGCCTCGCCGCCCTCGACGGGCGCCCGGCGCTGCCGGGGCACGGTCCGGCGCTCGGCGACATCGGCGTGGCCGCCCGGTTCTACCGCGCGCACCGCGAGGCCCGGCTGGGGCAGGTGCGGGCGGCCGTGGCCGCCGGGGCGACCGACGCCGCCGAGGTCGTGGCCCGGGTGTACGCCGACGTCGACCGCATGCTGTGGCCGGCCGCCGAGCTCAGCGTGCGTGCGCAGCTCGATTTCCTGCGACGGGAATCACACCCACCCGTTGGCGGGTTGGATGCAACGTGACCGGTCCGAAGCGTTGCGGAGGGGCCGGGCACCGGGAACCACGGCCGGGTCGCCCCGGCGGCACCGGACCGCAGTGGAGGTGACGGCGTGACGTGTTCGGTGTGCGGGACCGTGGCCGTTCCCGGTGCGCGGTTCTGCCACCACTGCGGCTCCGCGCTGCCGGCGGCCGCCACCCTGCCCGCGGCCGAGCGGCGGATCGTCACCGTCCTGTTCGGTGACCTGTCCGACTTCACCGCCTGGTCGGAGGACCTCGACCCGGAGCGGGTCGGCGCGGTCACCGACCGGGTGCTGGCCGCCCTGGCCGGCGCGGTGAAGACGTTCGGCGGGCACGTCGACAAGCTGACCGGCGACGGGATCATGGCCGTCTTCGGCGCGCCGGTGGCGCACGAGGACGACGCCGAGCGGGCGGTGCGGGCCGCGCTGTCGATGCAGCGGGCGGTGCGCCGGGTGCTCGACGACGAGCGCGGCGGCGGCGCCCCGCTGGGCCTGCGCATCGGGCTCAACACCGGGCCGGTGGTGGCCGGCGTGCAGGCCGGCATCGAGTACACGGTCATCGGCGACACCGTCAACACCGCCGCCCGGCTGGCCGACGCGGCCGCCATCGGCGCGGTGTACGCGGGCGACCGCACCTCCTCGTCCACCCGGCGGCTCGCGTCCTGGCGGGCGCTGCGGCCGCTGCGGCTGAAGGGCAAGCGGGAGCCGGTCGACGCGTTCGAGCTGCTGGGCCTGCTCGACGCCCCGGGCACCCGCTCCGGCCTGGGCGACGAGGCGCCGTTCGTCGGGCGCGAGGCCGAGCTCGGCCGGGTCTCCGGCCGCCTCGCCGAGATCGCCGACCGGCAGGAGCCGCGCGTGCTGGTCTTCACCGGCGAGGCGGGCCTGGGCAAGACCCGGCTGGCCGGCGAGATCGAGCGGTTCGCGGCCGGCTACCTGGGCGGCGCCGGGTACGCCCCGAGCGCCGGGTTCGCCCCCGGCGGCGGCGCCCGCGTGCTGTCGGTGCACTGCGCCGCGTTCGGCGAGCGGCGCCGGCTCGCCCCCCTCGCCGACCTGGTCCGCGCCGCGATCGGCCTGCCACCCGACGCCGTGCTGACCCGCGAGGCGGTCGAGGAGCGGCTGCGCCGGCTGGCCCAGCGCCTGGCCCGGGCCGCTCGAGGTCGCCCGGAGCCGCCGCGCTTCGCCAGCGACCTGCTGCTCACCCTGATCGGGTACAGCGAGGACGTCGGCGACACCTCCTGGGTCGCGCCCGGCGGCAAGCCCGACGAGCTCGACCTGGACGCCGTGCCCAACGCCGTCGCCGAGCTGCTGTCCGGCCTGGCCGCGGAGACGCCGCTGGTCGTGATCGTCGACGACCTGCACGACGCCACCGCCGAGACCCTCGACGCCCTCGGCGCCACCATCGAGGGCCTCTCCGGCCCCGTGCTCATCGTGCTGCTCGGCCGGCCCGAGCTGGTGCGCTCGGCCGGCGTGCTGACCCGCATCGCCGACGCCGAGGTGGTGCCGATCCCGCCGCTGCGGGGCGCGGACGCGGCCCGGCTGCTCACCGCGTACCTCAGCGGCGGCCGCGTGGCCCCGCCCGACGAGGACCGGCTGCTGGCCACCGCCCAGGGCAACCCGTTCTACCTGGCCGAGCTGGTCACGCTGCTGCAGGAGCGCGGCGCGCTGACCACCGTGGCCGGCACCGACCCGCCCGGCTGGCGGCTCGCCCCCGGCTCGCTCGGCGGCCGGCTGCTCTCCCGCGACCTCGCCGCCGTGCTGGCCGCCCGCATCGACGCGCTGCCGGCCGACACCCGGGCGGTGCTGCGCGACGCCGCCGTCATCGGCGACACCGTGCCGGCCCGGGCGCTGGAGGCGCTGCGCTTCAACCCGCCCGGCCAGCCGGCCCGGCCCGCGGTCGTGGCCGCGGTCGAGCTGGAGCGGGCCGTCGAGGAGCTGCTGCAGCGCCGCATGCTGCGCCGCGGGCGGGGCGGGTTCGCCTTCGCCACGCCGCTGCTGCGCGAGGCCGCGTACGCGGGCATCGGCAAGGCCGACCTCGCCGAGCGGCACGCCGCGCTGTCGCGGTGGGCCGGGGCGGCGGTCAACGCCTACCTCGCCGCCGGCGGCACGGGCAACGTCACCGGGCTCAACATGGGCCTCGGCGCCGCCGACGCGTTCATCGCCGAGCACGCCGAGCGGGCCGGCCGGCTCGCCGACGTGGTCGGGCTGCGGCCGGACTCCCTGGCCCGCTCGGCCGCGCCGCTGGGCGTGCAGGCGCTGAGCCGCACCGCCCGGGCCGCGCTGACCGGGGGCGAGCCCGCGCAGGCCGCGCAGGCCGCCGACCGGGCCGCCGCGCTCGGGGGCGGGACGCTGCCGGCGGCCGACCGGCTGGTCCACGCCCGGGCGCTGCTCCAGCTGGGGCGGGGGTCGGAGGCGCTGGGGTACGCCGAGAAGATCACCGCCAATGCGGGCGACGACGCCGCCGTCCGGGTCGGCGCGCTGCTCGTGGCCGGGCGGGCCTATCGCGCGATGGGCGATCACCGGCGCAGCTACCAGACGCTGAGCGAGGCGCTGGAGGCGGCGACGGCGGCCCGGCTGACCTACGAGCGCGGCGACGCCATGCGCCGCCTCGGCATGGCCGACTTCCTCGAGGGGCGCCTGGCCGAGGCCGGCGGCCGGTTCGCCGAGTCGTTCCAGGTCGCCGTCACCGCGGGCGACCGGCGCGCCCAGGCCTGGTCGCTGCAGCACCTGGCCTGGGTCACCACCACCCGCGGCGACTTCGCCGGGGCCGACGCGGCGCTCGGGCGGGCCGCCCGCCGCTTCGCCGAGCTCGGCGACCCGGTCGGGCGGGCCTGGCTGCGCGGCACCACCGCGTTCGTGCGGCTGCTGGCCGGGCGGCTCGGCGAGGCCCGGCGGCTGGCCAAGGCGTTTCTGCCCTTCGGCGAGCGGGTCGGCGACGCGTGGGCGGTCGGCACGCTGCGCGCGGTCGAGGCATTCGCCGCGGCCGAGAGCGGCGACCTGGCCGAGGCCGACCGCGAGGCCCGCCGGGCGTACCGCGAGTTCGCCGCGGCCGGCGACGACTGGGGCCGCGGCCTGGCGCTGGTCGTGCGGGGCGTCGTCGCGCGCGAGCTGGGCGAGCCGGCGCACGCCTACGACCTGCTCTCCGACGCCACCGAGTACGGCGAGAAGACCGGCCACCCGCTGCTGCTGGGCATGTCCCGCACCATTCGCGGGTTCGTGAGCCTCGACCGGGGCGACCCGGAGGCCGCCGAGGTCGACGCCCGCGCGGTGCTGCAGGTGGTGGAGACCCACGACGTGCTGGAGCCGGCCAAGGTCGGCCCGCGGGTGCTGTTCGGCCTGGCCCGGCTGGCCCAGGGCGACCTGCCGGCGGCGCTGGAGATGCTGGGCTGCGTCGCCGCCGACCGCCCCGCCCCCTCGGTGATCTTCTCCCGGCGCCAGGCGGTGGCCGCCTACGCCTCCGCCCTGCTGGCCGCCGGGCGCAACGCCGAGGCCCTGGACTGGGCCCGGCAGGCGCAGATCTCCCCGGGGGAGGACGTGCGCGGTCGCGATTATGCGGCGGCGGTACTGCAGGAGGCCCTCGCCGCCAACGCCTCCGTCGGGGCGGTCGTCGAGCCGTGAATTGCGGCTGTGGCCGATGCGTGACGAAGAATTGTCAGACCCCGGCCGTATCGTCTATGCCGTGACCGCATCGCCTCCACTGCCCACGGTGCCCGGACTGGTCGGGTTCTCCGTGCTGGCGCGCGGCGGATACGCCACCGTCTACCGGGCCGAGCAGGAGTCGGTCGGCCGCGATGTGGCCGTCAAGGTGGAGAACCGCACGCTCGAGACCGAGCGCGACCGCCGCCGCTTCCTGCGCGAGGCCCGCGCGGCCGGCCGCATGTCCAGCCACCCGCACGTCGTCGACCTGTTCGACGCCGGCGTCACCGGCGACGGCCACCCATACCTGATCATGGAACTCTGCGACGGCTCCTATGCTGAGCGCATCCGCTCCGCCCCGCTGAGCCCCGAGGAGGTCCGCGAGGTCGGCTTCAAGATCGCCGACGCCCTCGCCGACGCGCATTCCCTGGGTGTACTACACCGCGACGTCAAACCCGCCAACATCCTCTTCAGCCGCTTCGGCGAGCCCGCCCTGGCCGACTTCGGCCTGGCCATCCTGGCCGAGTGGCGCGACGTCTCGATCACCCTGGACGTGCTGACCCCCGCCTATGCCCCGCCCGAGACGTTCCGCCACGCCCCGCCCGCCCCGGCCGCGGACGTCTACGCGCTGTGCGCCACCCTCTACGCCATGCTGCGCGGCCGCCCGCCCCGCTGGCGCCAGGACCAGATGCCCAGCCTGCTGTCCCTGGTCGACATGTTCAACGAGCACATCCCCGACGTCCCGGGCTGCCCCGACGAGCTCATGGCCATCCTGCGCGCGGGCATGTCCAACGACGAGTCCGCCCGCCCGACCGCGCTGCAGCTGCGCGACGCCCTGACCGCGCTGCGCATGGACCCGGCGCCGCAGGTCATCGTGTCGCCGGTGGGCTCGCCGCCGCTCGAGCCGGTGTATACGTCGCCGCCGCTGCCCCCTCCGCCGCCGCCCCCGCCGGCCGATCGGCTGCTGGACTCGCCGTTCATGGGGGGCCTTCCGCGCGACCTGGAGCAGACCGTCCCGCACCAGGCCGGCCCCGAGGAACCGCCGACCAACCCCTTGATCCCCGGCTCCGGCGCCCCCGGCTCCGGCGCCCCCGGCTCCGGCGCCCCCGGCTCCGGCGCCCCCGGCTCCGGCGCCCCCGGCTCCGGCGCCCCCGGCTCCGGTGTCCCGGGCTTCGGTGTCCCGGGCTTCGGCGCCCCTGATCCTTTAATCCCCGGCTTCGGCGGCTCCGGCTCCGGCCCCGGCCCCGCCCCTGGCTTCGGCGGCCCTGGCTTCGGTGGCCTCGGTTCTGGCGGGTCTTTCTTCGCTTCTGGCGTGGGCGTTGCGTCCGGTGAGGTGCCGCTCGCGCCGCCCGTCGATCCCTTCCTGACCCCGGGCAGGGCGGGTGGGGGGAGCCGGCGGGCCCTGTGGATCGGCGTGGCCGGCGGCCTGGTGGCGGTGGCGGCGCTGGTGGGCGTCGCGATTGCGTACGGGTTCGGCGGCAACTCGCCCGGCCCGGCCCCGTCCGCGTCGGCGATCGCCGCTCCGCCCCGCTCGACCTGCGGCCCGACCCCGGCCGTCGACACCCGGGCGCAGTGCTCCACGGTCGCGGAGTGCTACGACTCGAAGCCCGCCCGGGTGGACTGCGCCGGCGTCCACACGTGGGAGGTCTTCGCCTACGGCGACCTGCCCGCCGGCAGCCACGTCGCCGACCAGCGCGACCCGGTGGTGCGCTCGGTGTGCAGCGTTGGCACCCTGGTCGCGGTCAACATCAGCGCGGTGACCTGGCGGACCGAGGTGCTGCTACCGAGCCTGGCCGAGCAGCAGGCGGGCCCGACGACGTACCGCTGCCTGGCCGGCCAGGGCAAGGACTCCCTGACCGGCGACCAACTGCACAGGTAGCGCCGACCGCCGCGCCGCGCTCCTTCGGGTCCGGGAACAGCTCGGTGAGCAGGGCCAGGGCCGTCGGGGTGAGCAGCGCGGCGCCCACCTCCGCACCGGGGCGGCACCGGTGGCGCATCCGGTGGACCGGAGCGCTGGAGGGCGCGCTGGGCGGGCGGACACTCGCGACGGCGACAGCGCGGCGCCCACCCCCGCGCCGGGGCGGCACCGGCGGCGCATCCGGCGGAGCGGAGCGCTGCGGGGCCGCGCTGGGCGGGCGGACACTCGCCGACGGCGACAGCGCGACCCGGCCGCGCAACCTCGCGGCCGGCGCCGGCGCCGTCGTCAGTAGGGCTTGTCCTGGCGCGCTGCCCGGCCGCGCGCCGTTCGTGCCGTACAAGGGGCGGTCACTCGTCAGTAGGACTTCTCCTGGCCCATGAGGTGCTGGGAGACGAAGTTCAGGATCATCTCGCGGGAGACGGGGGCGATGCGGCCGGCGCGGACGGCGCCCAGCAGGGTGGCGACGCCGTACTCCGTGGTCATGCCGTTGCCGCCCAGCGACTGGATGGCCGTGTCCACGGCCAGGGCGGCGGCCTCGGCGGCGGCGTACTTGGCCATGTTCGCGGCCACGCCGGCCTCCAGGTCGCGGCCGGCGTCGTAGAGGGCCGCCGCCTTGGCGACCATCAGGCGGGCCAGCTCGACCTGGATGTGGGCGTGGGCCAGCGGGTGGGCCACGCCCTGGTGGGTGCCGATCGGCCGGCCCCAGACCGCGCGGGTCGCGGTGTAGGTGGAGGCGCGCTCCAGGGCGTAGCGGGCGGTGCCGCAGGCCATCGCGGCCACCGTGATGCGCTCCGGGTTGAGGCCGGAGAAGAGCGCCGGCAGGCCCGCCTCCGGATCCTCGCCGATGAGGGCATCCGACGGGACGCGGACGTCGTCGAGGTACAGCTGGAACTGGTTCTCGGGGCTGACGATCTCCATGTCCAGCTTCGTGGCGGTCAGGCCGGGGGCGTCGGCCGGGACCGCGAACAGGGCGGGCTTGAGCTTGCCGGTGCGCTCGTCCTCCAGGCGGGCGACGATCATGATCTTGGAGCATTCGTCGACGCCGGAGATGTACACCTTGCGGCCGGTCAGCGTGTAGCCGCCCGCGAAGGGGCGGGCGACCGTCGTCAGCTTGTGGAAGTTGGAGCCCGCGTCCGGCTCGGTGATGGCGAAGCAGACCTTCAGGGTGCCGTCGGCGAAGCCGGGCAGCATCGTCCGGCGCTGCTCCTCGGTGCCGTGCTTGGCGACGATCGTGGCGGCGATGGCGGGGGAGACGACGAGCAGCAGCAGCGGCGTGCCGGCGGCGGCCAGTTCCTCGCAGACGATCGCCAGCTCGGTGATGCCGCCGCCACCGCCGTTGTACTGCTCGGGGACGCTCACGCCCAGGTAGCCCAGGCGGGCGGCCTCCTGCCACAGCTCGTCGGAGTGCTCGCCGGCCTTGGCCTTGCGCACGAAGTACTCGTGGCCGTAGCGCTTGCCGAGCTTGGCGACGGCGTCGCGGAGGTCCTGCTGTTGAGGGGTGTAGTCGAAGTTCAACGAAACTCCTAGTGAGGGGATAGCACCGCCAGCAGCGCGCCGGACTCGACCTGCGAGCCGGCCGCGACCCGCAGGTCGCTGATGACGCCGTCGGTGGGGGCGTGCACGGGGTGCTCGAGCTTCATCGCCTCCACCGTGAGCAGCAGGTCGCCGGCGGTGACCCGCTGGCCGGGGACGACCAGCACCCGGCCGACCGCGCCCGGCAGCGGGGCGATGAGGGAGCCCTCGGGCTGTTCGGCGGCCGGCAGCGGGTAGCGCGGAAGCTCGGTCAGGGTCACCGAGCCCTCGGCGCTGTCCACGAACGACACGCCGTCGACCTCGTGCACGGCGAACTGCAGTCGCACGCCGCCGACGTCGAGCACGACCCGCTCGCCGGTGGCGGAGAGGATCGCCGCCGGCGGGTGGTCGGGGGCGCCGGCCGGGTCGAGGCCGGCGCCGGGCAGGCCGATGTCCTCGGGGTCGATGCGGCGCACCGCCCAGGCGGCCAGGTCGTTGGCCCGGTCCAGGCGGTAGCCGACCTCGATGGTGCCGGTCGGGCTCTCGTAGACGACGGTCTGCAGGGCGCTGGGGACGTTGCGCCAGCCCGACGGCAGGCCGGGCAGCAGGGCGGTCTTGGCCCGGCGGGCCGCCCCGGCGAGCGCCGCGGCCAGGCACGACAGGCGCACCGCGTCGACCGAGGACAGCAGCGGGGCGAAGACCTCAGGGTGGCGGTCCAGGAAGCCGGTGTCGGTGCCGCCGGACAGGAACGCCGAGTGCCGCAGCACCCGCACCAGCAGGTCGCGGTTGGTGGTCACGCCGTGGATGCGGGCCCGGGCCAGGGCCCCGCCGAGCATCCGGGTGGCCTCGGCCCGGGTCGGCGCCCAGGCGACGAGCTTGGCGAGCATCGGGTCGTAGTGCACGCCGACGACCGAGCCGTCGACCACGCCGGAGTCCAGGCGCAGGCCCGGGGCCGGCAGCGGGCCGAACGTGTGGGCGACGCCGGGGAGGTCGAAGCGGTGCAGCGTGCCGGTGGAGGGCATCCAGGCGTAGGCGGGGTCCTCGGCGTACAGCCGGACCTCGATCGCGTGGCCGCGCAGCGGCGGCGGGCCCTGGAAGGGCAGCGGGCCGCCCTCGGCCACCACCAGCTGCAGCCGGACCATGTCCACGCCGATCACGCACTCGGTGACCGGGTGCTCGACCTGCAGGCGGGTGTTCATCTCCAGGAAGAAGAACTCGCCGGTCGGCGCGAGCAGGAACTCCACCGTGCCGGCGCCGACGTAGCCGACCGCCCGGGCGGCCGCGATTGCCGCCTGGCACAGCTTCTCGCGCAGCGTGCCGTCGACCGCCGGGGACGGGGTCTCCTCGAGGATCTTCTGGTGCCGGCGCTGGATCGAGCACTCGCGCTCGCCGAGGGGGACCACGTTGCCGTGCGTGTCGGCCATGATCTGGACCTCGACGTGGCGGGCGCGTTCGACGTACCGCTCGCAGAACACCGTGCCGTCGCCGAACGCCGCCGACGCCTCGCGCCGCGCGGAGGCCACCGCCTCGGCCAGCGACTCGCGGTCGCGCACGATCCGCATGCCGCGGCCGCCGCCCCCCGCCGACGCCTTGACCAGCACGGGGAAGGTGTCGACCTCGTCCGGGTCGACGGCCGTCGGCAGCATCGGCACCCCGGCCTCGGCCAGCAGCGCCTTGGCCTCCAGCTTCGAGCCCATGACGGCGATCGCCTTCGGTGACGGCCCGACCCAGGTCAGGCCCGCGTCGATGACCGCCCGGGCGAACTCGGCGTTCTCCGAGAGGAAGCCATATCCCGGGTGTACGGCGTCCGCGCCGCACTTGCGGGCGGCCTGGATCAGCAGGTCGCCGCGCAGGTACGTCGCCGCCGGCGTATTGCCGGGCAGGTGCACGGCGTAGTCCGCCTCGGCGACGTGCGGGGAGTCGGCGTCGGCGTCGGAGTAGACGGCGACCGTCTCGATCCCCATCGCCCGGCAGGTGGCGAACACCCGGCGGGCGATCTCCCCGCGGTTGGCTACCAGCAGCCTTCTGATCACAGTGCCAAATCCCCCTCGTGCCGCAACGGCCGATTGTCGCCAGAGCTAGTGCCGGAAGACGCCGAACTGGGCGTGCTCGCCGGTGCCGACCAGCGCCAGGCACATGCCCAGCACCGTGCGGGTGTCGCGCGGGTCGATCACGCCGTCGTCGTACAGGCGGCCGGAGAGGAACAGCGCCGCCGACTCCTGCTCGACCTTGTGCTCGACCATGAACCGCATCGTGCGGTCCTGCTCCTCGTCGTACACCTGCCCCTTGGCCTCGGCCGCCTGCCGGGCCACGATGGACAGCACGCCGGCCAGCTGCTGTGGCCCCATCACGGCCGACTTCGCGTTGGGCCAGGTGAACAGGAACCGCGGCTCGAAGGCCCGGCCGCACATCCCGTAGTTGCCGGCGCCGTAGGAGGCGCCGATGTTGACCGTCAGGTGCGGCACCCGCGAGTTGGCCACCGCGTTGATCATCAGGGCGCCGTGCTTGATGATCCCGCCCTGCTCGTACTCGCTGCCGACCATGTAGCCGGTGGTGTTCTGCAGGAAGACCAGCGGGGTGCCGGTGCCGTTGGCCAGCTGGATGAACTGGGCCGCCTTCTGCGCCTCGGCCGAGAACAGCACGCCCCGGGCGTTGGCCAGCACGCCGACGCGGTGGCCGTGGATCTCGCCCCAGCCGGTGCACAGCGCGGGCCCGTAGGCCGGCTTGAACTCGTCGAACTCGCTGCCGTCGAGGATGCGGGCCAGGATCTCCCGCGGGTCGAACGGCACCCGCAGGTCCGCGCTGGGGATGCCGAGCAGGTCGTCCGCGTCGAACTTGGGCTCGCTGCCGTAGCGGCGCCCGACCGGGGCGGCGAAGTTGCGGATGCAGCCGCGGGCCAGCCGCAGGGCGTCGCGCTCGTCCTCGGCGACGAAGTCGGCCAGGCCCGAGCGGGTGGCGTGCATCGCCGCGCCGCCGAGCGTCTCGTCGTCCACCGTCTCGCCGGTCGCCATCTTCACCAGCGGCGGGCCGGCCAGGAACACCTTGGCCCGGTCGCGCACGAAGATCGTGTAGTCGGACATGCCGGGGACGTAGGCGCCGCCGGCGGTGGCGTTGCCGAACACCACCGCGACCGTCGGGATGGCCGCCGCCGAGAGCCGGGTCAGGTCCCGGAACGCCGCGCCGCCCGGGATGAAGATCTCCGCCTGCTGGGGCAGGTCGGCCCCGCCCGACTCGACCAGGTTGACCAGCGGCAGCCGGTTCTCCCGGGCGACCTGCGCGGCCCGCTGGGTCTTCTTCAACGTGAAGGGATTGACCGCCCCGCCGCGCACCGTCGGGTCGTTGGCCACGATCACGCAGGGCACGCCCTCGACGATGCCGATGCCGGTCACCATGCTGGCCCCGACCGGGTAGTCGGTGCCCCAGGCGGCCACTGGGCACAGCTCCAGGAACGGCGAGTCGCGGTCGACCAGCAGCTCGATGCGCTCGCGGGGCAGCAGCTTGCCGCGGGCGTGGTGGCGGGTGATGTACTTCTCGCCCCCGCCGCCGCGTGCCTGCCGTAACGCCGAATCCAGCTCGGTCAGCCGCTCGAGCATCGCCTGGCGGTTCTCCAAGTAGGCAGTCCCGTGCGGGGCGAGGTTGCTCGTCAACACCGGCATGCCTCAGACCCCCAACTGCTTCGCGATGATCTCGTTCATGATCTCCGTGGTGCCGCCGCCGATGCCCAGAATGCGAGCGTTGCCCGGTCTGGGCCGATCAGAGCGAAGCCCCATCGAGCCCTCGTTGACGACGTGGTCGCACGCCGCGACCGCGGTGTTCTTCGCCATCGCCACCTCCGTAACGAGCCGCTCGCCGCTTGCGACACGGACGGCGACCTGCCGGACGTACGCCCGGGCCCCTGCGCTTCGCTCTGGACCGCTCATGCCGTCACCTCCGCAACGCTGCGGCGCCGGCCTGAGCCAAAGCTGCGTTCATTGTTCGCGGCCCCTCCGCTTCGCTCCGGACCGCTCATGCGAGGAGCTCCTCGGGCAGGTCCACCACTCGGGAGCGCAGCCACTCGCCCAGCGCCTTGCCCTGCGGGTCGAAGCGGGTGCTGGCCGCGACTCCCGCACCCAGGATCGCGTGGATCACGAAGTTGACGGCCCTGATGTTGGGCAGTTCGTATCGTGCGACATCGAGCGGCGCGGCCTCGGGGAGCAGCTGCTTGAGCCGCTCGGTGGTGAGTTCGGCCCTCAGCCACGCATATGCGCGCTCGTCGCGGGCCCAGACCCCGATGTTGGCGTCCCCGCCCTTATCGCCGGATCGTGCCCCGAACAGCCGGCCGAGCGGGGCTCTTACGGTTTGCCCGGAAAACCCGGATATCGGCGCATCCCGATTGTTCGGGCTTGTCGCCGTTTTCTGGGGTCGAGGGGCATCTACCGGGCGGCGGGTGCCGTCCGGGAGCACGGCCACGTGGGGGACGGAGCCCTGGGGTACCGCATGGGAGGTGAAGATCCCGAACGGCGTGGCGTCGCCGGGTGGGGCGGTCAGCGCCAGGCCCGGGTAGGAGGCCAGCGCCAGCTCGACGGCGGCCTGGGAGAACGTGCGGCCGGCCCGCTTGGCGTCGCCGTCGCGCACGTGCACCGTGAGCAGCGCGCTGGCCGCCGCCTCCTCGGCCGCGTCCGGGTGGTCGGTGCGGGCCAGCGCGAACTCCAGGCCGTCCGGGCCGAGCGCGTCCTCCAGCTGGGCCCGCACCAGGGCCGCCTTGGCCTCGATGTCCAGCCCGCACAGCACGAACGTCATCGCGTTGTGGAAGCCGCCGAGCGCGTTCACGCCGACCTTCAGCGTGTCCGGCGGCGGCCCGCCGCGCACCCCGTCGATGCGCACCCGGTCGGGCCCGTCGGGGGTCAGCCGGATGCTCGCGAAGTCGGCGACGACGTCCGGGCCGGGGTAGGCCGGCGCGGCGATCTCGTACAGCAGCTGCGCGGTCACCGTCTCGACCGTGACGGCCCCGCCGGTGCCTGGGTGCTTGGTGATCACCGCGCTGCCGTCGGCGTGCAGCTCGGCGATCGGGAAGCCGGGGCGGCGCCCGCCGTCAGCCAGCTCGGTGAAGAACGCGAAGTTGCCGCCGGTGGCCTGCGCGCCGCACTCGAGCACGTGACCCGCGACCGTGGCGCCGGCCAGCGCGTCGAGGTCGGCCCGGGTCCAGCCGAAGCGGGCGATGCCGGGGCCGACGACCAGCGAGGCGTCGGTGACCCGGCCGGTGACCACGACGTCCGCGCCGGCGGTGAGGCACTCGGCGATGCCGAAGGCGCCGAGGTACGCGTTGGCGGTCAACGCCTGTCGCAGGCCGAACTCGGCGGCCCGGGCGGTGACGTCGTCGCCCTCCACGTGGGCGACGGCGGCGTCGAGGCCGAGCCGGGCGGCCAGCCGGCGGATCGCCTCGGCCAGCCCCGCAGGGTTGAGCCCGCCGGCGTTGGTCACCAGGCTGACGCGGCGCTCCAGCGCGGTACCGAGGACGGACTCCAACTGGCGCAGGAAGGTCTTGGCGTAGCCGGTCTGCGGGTCCTTGAGGCGGTCACGGCCGAGGATGAGCATCGTGAGCTCGGCCAGGTAGTCGCCGGTGAGGACGTCGAGCTCGCCGCCGTCGAGCATTTCGCGCCAGGCCGTGGCCCGGTCGCCGTAGAAGCCCGACGCGTTGCCGATGCGCAGGACGCTCATCGCGCCGCCGCCCTCGGCTCGCGGCCGGCGCCGGGCGGGCCGGCGAACGCCTGGGCGAGGCCCAGCCACGCCGCCGCGTCGTCGCCCGCGGCCTGCAGCGCCAGGTCGGCCGGGTGCCGGCGCTGGGTGACCAGCAGGCAGAAGTCCAGGGCCGGACCGCGCACGCGGTTGGGTGCGTGCCCGGGGCCGAAGGTCCACACCGACCCGTCGGGGGCGTCCAGCTCGACCCGGAAGGGCGCCGCCGGGGCCGGCCGGCCGTGGCTCTCGAAGGCATAGCCGATCGTGCGGAAGCCGATGTGGGCCACGTGCCGCAGCCGCTCGGTCGGGCGCAGGTGCTCGCGCGTCCGCTCGTCGCCGGGGAACGTCTCGGCGATGTCGCGCCCGTGCGCCCAGGTCTCCATGATCCGGGCGGTGGCGGCGGACACCGGCGACATCGCGGTGCCGAACCAGGGGCGCTGCTCGCCGGCCGGCACCGCGGTCAGCGCCGCGACGAGGGCGGCCCGCCCGGCCCGCCAGCGGGAGAGCATCTCGTCGGGCGGGGCCACGCCGGCCGCGGCGGCCCGGTCGACGAGCGTCTCCGGGTCCTGGAGCGTCTCGGTCAGCCGCGCGATGAAGCCGGCCGGGTCGGCGTTGGCCAGCGTGGCCATCCCGTCGGTCCAGTGCAGGTGGGCGATCTGGTGCGCGACGCTCCAGCCGGGCGCGGGCGTCGGGCGGCTCCACCGGTCCGGGCTCAGCCCGCTGACCAGCCGGTCGAGCGCCTCGGACTCCGCCTCCAGGTCCCGCAGCACGTCGTCGAGCAGCACCATCGCCCCTCCTAGAGGATCTTCTCCAGCTGCTGTTTCCAGGCCGCGAGCAGCTGGGCGCGCCGCGGTGAGTCGTCGGTGAGCAGGTTCGCGACGCCGAGGCCGCGCAGCAGGTCGAGGGTGGCCTGGACCGCCTCCCGCACGCCGGGCCGGGACTCGTCGGCGCCGAGCAGCTCGACGGCGAGCCGGTGCATCTCGCGGCCGACCCGGGCCTCGATCGGCACGAGGGCGTCGCGCAGCTCGGCGTCGGTGCGCGCGGCCACCCAGACCTCGAGCGCGGCGACGTACAGCGGGCCGGTGAACGCCGAGGCGAGCAGCTCGACGACGCGGTCGACCCGCTCGGCGCGGTCGCCGGTCAGCGCCGTGGCCTCGGTGCGGATCTCCTCGGCGCGGCGCTCGGCGAGGTGCTGGACGGCGGCGAGCACGAGGGCGGTCCGGGTGGGGTAGTGGTGCAGCTGGGCGCCCCGCGACACGCCGGCCCGCTCGGCGATGACCGTGGTGGTGGCGCCGGACCAGCCGAACTCGTAGAGGCACTCGACGGTGGCCTCCAGCAGGCGCCGCTGGGTGACGCGGCTTCGCTCCTGCTGTGCGGTCATGGGTCCAGGGTGTACCTCGAAAAACAAACAGTCAAGCCTGATTGTTTTTCGAGTACACAAACACAAAGCCGCCCTTTGCGGGGGCGGCTCAGGGGTGTCGGGCGGTGCTGCTGTGGATCAGACGCGCGCGCGGCGGGCCAGGCGCTCCGGGTCCATGATGATCACGCTCTTGCCGTCCAGCCGCAGCCAGCCGCGCGAGGCGAAGTCGGCCAGCGCCTTGTTCACCGTCTCCCGCGAGGCGCCCACGAGCTGGGCCATCTCCTCCTGCGTGAGGTCGTGGTTGACCCGCAGCACGCCGCCGTCGCGGGTGCCGAAGCGCCCCGCCATCTGCAGCAGCGTCTTGGCCACCCGGCCAGGCACGTCGGTGAAGATGAGGTCGGCCAGCGCGTCGTTGGTGCGGCGCAGCCGCCGGGCCAGCACCCGCAGCAGCTGCTCGGCGATCTCCGGCCGGTTGGTCAGCCAGGGGCGGAGGGCCTGCTTGCGCAGCCGGGCCAGCCGGGTGTCCAGCACCGCGGTGGCCGTCGCCGTGCGCGGGCCGGGGTCGAACAGGGACAGCTCGCCGACCATGTCGCTCGGGCCCATGACCGCGATCAGGTTCTGCCGGCCGTCGGCCGCGCGGCGCCCGACCTTGATCTTGCCGGACAGCACGATGTACAGACTGTCGCCGGGCTCGCCCTCGCTGAACACGACCTCGCCCTTGCGGACGTCGATCGTCTCCATCTCCTTGGCGAGGGATTCCGCCGCCTCGGCCTCGACCCCTTGGAAGATGCCGCTGCGCGTCAGTACCTCGTCCATCGCGTCCACCTCTACTCCGTCGGCGCGTCGTCCGCTTGCAAGCGACCGCGCGAACGTCAGTTTATGCATACGGGGTCGCGTTTGGGACGGTGGGAGCATGCTCATGCTACTCGCCGACCTGCGGCGGGGCTGTCGCGCACAAGGGCGGTCCGCCCCTCGCCGGGGTGCGATATCTTCGCGTCGGACATCGCTGAGTGCTGGAGTGGGGAATCACATGACGGTGTACGGCGGACCCTCTCGCCAGCCGGACGGGCCCGAGTGGCGCGACGACCGGACCGGGCGCGGCGTCCCAGCGGGCTCCCCATCCGATCAACCGACGGGGCCCGCCGGCGGTTACGGCCCGAGCACGGGAGGTTTCGACGGGTTTGCGGCGGGTCGAGACCCCCGCGAGGAGCGCACCGGCGGCGTGTACGGCGCCCCGCCGGCCACCGGCCCGCTCTACGGCGGCGGCCGCGAGCCGATCCCGGGCCCGTCCCGCGGCGAGCCGTACCCCCGCGCGACCCGTCCCGAGGACCTGTACTCCGCCCGCGCCTACGAGCCGGACGAGCGCGCCGGCCGGCGCAAGCTGCCCCTGCCCGGCGACCCCCCGCCGCAGCGCCCGGGCGGCGGCCGCCGCACGGCGATCATCGTGGGCGCGGTCGCCGCGGTCGTCATCGGCGCCGGCACCGCGGGCGCGGCCACCTTCCTCGGCGGCGACGACAAGCCGTCCCCCGGGCAGAGCACCACGCAGCAGGCGGCCGGTGGCGGCGGCAGTTCCGCGCCCGCCGACTCGGCCCAGCCGCAGGGCGGCGCGGCCGGCGGCCCGGCCGACGGCATCACGCTCAGCGCGACCGGCGACATCGTCATGGGCATGGCCCCGGGCGGGCTGCCGCCGAACAACGGCAAGGGGTTCTTCGACCCCGTCAAGGAGTACCTCGTCGCCGACTTCCAGATGGGCAACCTCGAGCAGGTGCTGACCGACGACACCGGCGTCGGCAAGTGCTCGGCCGACACCGTCGGCAAGACCTGCTTCGCGTTCCGCACGCCGCCCGCGTTCGTGCAGAACCTCAAGGACGCCGGCTTCATGATGATGAACATGGCGAACAACCACGCCTACGACTTCGGCGAGCAGGGCTACAAGAACTCGCAGAAGACGCTGGACGGCGCGGGGATCAAGTACACCGGCTGGCCCGGCATGATCTCCGTCGGCGAGGCCAAGGGCGTGAAGATCGCCGTGGTCGGGTTCGCCTCCTACACCTGGTCGAACCTCTGCTCCGACCTCGACGGCGCGGAGAAGATCATCAAGGAGGCGGCGACCAAGGCCGACCTCGTCGTGGTCCAGGTCCACCAGGGCGCCGAGGGCTCGGACAAGACCCACGTGAAGCCCGGCACCGAGATGTTCCTGGGCGAGAACCGCTGCGACCCGATCGCCTTCGGGCACCGGGTCGTCGACGCCGGCGCCGACCTGGTCATCGGGCACGGCCCGCACGTCATGCGGGCGATGGAGTTCTACAAGGGCCGGCTCATCGCCTACAGCCTGGGCAACTTCGGCGGCTACCGGGCGCTGAGCTACAACGGCACGGTCGGCATCGGCGGCGTGCTCAAGGTCCGGCTGCTGGCCGACGGCACCTGGAAGGGCGGATCGCTGACCGCCACCTACATGGTCGCGCCCGGCCTGCCCAAGCCCGACCCCAAGAAGCAGGCCATCCCGTTCGTGTCCGACCTCAGCAAGCAGGACTTCCCGACCACCGGTGCGAAGATCGCCGCGGACGGCACCATCACGCCGCCGACCGGCTGATCGGCTCAACCCGGAGGCGACGGCCGATGGTCGCTCGATCGGGGCCTCGATCGCGGGCGACGTATTGTCGTTGCGTGACCGAGACCGCGTTGGCGTTGAAGCGGCGGGCGCGGCGGATGGGCCGCGCCCTCGCGCTGATCCACCCCGACGCGCACTGCGAGCTGGACTTCACCAGCCCGCTCGAGCTGGCGGTGGCTACGATCCTCTCCGCCCAGTGCACCGACGAGCGGGTCAACCAGGTGACGCCGAAGCTGTTCGCACGCTACCCGGACGCCGCCGCCTACGCCGCGGCCGACCCGCTGGAGATGCAGGAGCTCATCAGGCCGACCGGGTTCTTCCGCAACAAGAGCGACTCGCTGATCCGCCTCGGCCAGGCCCTGGTCGAGCGGCACGACGGCGAGGTGCCCGGCACGCTCGCCGAGCTCGTCGCGCTGCCCGGGATCGGCCGCAAGACCGCCAACGTCATCCTCGGCAATGCCTTCGATGTGCCCGGGATCACCGTCGACACCCACTTCCAGCGGCTCAC
This sequence comes from Dactylosporangium sp. NPDC051485, assembly GCF_040682015.1. Taxonomy (NCBI): domain Bacteria; kingdom Bacillati; phylum Actinomycetota; class Actinomycetes; order Micromonosporales; family Micromonosporaceae; genus Dactylosporangium; species Dactylosporangium sp. NPDC051485. The sequence goes on along the minus strand of NZ_JBFAZW010000034.1, from coordinate 35,114 downwards.
GCGCCGCTGGCGATGGACCGCCGAGGAAGACCCGGTGAAGATCGAGTTCGCCATCGCCGCGCTCTTCGCCCCGCGCGACTGGACCATGCTCTCGCACCGCGTGATCTTCCACGGCCGCCGCGTATGCCACGCCCGCAAGCCCGCGTGCGGGGCGTGCACGCTGCGGAGGGATTGTCCGTCGTACGGCCTGGGGCCGACCGGCGTCGAAGAGGCGATCAAGCTGCTCAAGGGGCCGCGGGCGGCGGAACTGGCGGAGCTGGTCCTGTGAGCGGTCCGGAGCGCAGCGGAGGGGCCGCGAACAATCGGTTCAGTGTTGACGCACGTCGGTGCCGGAGCGCAGCGGAGGTAGCGACGTGAGCGGTCTGGAGTGCAGCGGGGGTGGGGACGTGAGTGGTCGGGGCGAAGCGGAGGGGCCGCGAACAGTCGGCTCGGTGTTGACGTGAGGCGGCTCCTGCTCTCCCTCGTAGCCGCCGCGCTGCTCGCGTCACTGGCCGCCTGCGAGGCCGACGCCCAGCCGTCCGCCTCGCCCTCGGCCGGCCCGGCCTGCCTCGAGCGCGTGGTGCCGTCGGCGTCGCCGGCTGCTCGCGGTACCGAATCCGGTCCTGCTCTTCCGGCAATGGCGTTGCCGTGCTTCTCCGGCGGCCGGTTCACGGACCTGGCCGCGCTCGGCGACCGCCCGACCGTGGTCAACCTGTGGGCCTCGTACTGCCGGCCGTGCATGGAGGAGCTGCCGGCGCTGCAGCGCTTCGCCACCGACGGCGCCGGGCGGGTGCGGGTCGTCGGGGTGGTCACGAAGAATCGCCACGACCAGGCGCAGTCCGTGATCGACGACAAGAAGCTGACCTTCCCGATGCTGGAGGACCAGGGGCAGCAGCTGGCCATCGCGGTGAGCCCGCTGGTGTCGAAGGGCCTGACCGCGCTGCCGGCGACGCTGTTCGTGACGGAGGGTGGCCGGATCGCGTACGCCTACCAGGGCGAGGCGCTGACCGAGGCGCGTCTGAAGGAGCTGACCGGCCGGTACCTGGGGGTGTCGCTGTGAGCGAAGTGCCGGAGTGGCTCCAGCCCCTGCTGACCAGGCTCCGGTCGGCCGAGGCGGCCGACTTCACGCGGCTGCCGACCCCGGACGAGGAGGGCAAGCGGCGCAGTGCCGTGCTCGTGCTTTTCGGCGAGGACCCCGCGACCGGCCCGGATATCCTGATCCTGCAGCGGGCCGCCACGATGCGCAACCACGCCGGCCAGCCCGCCTTCCCCGGCGGCGCGATCGATGCGGGCGACGCCGACACGGTCGCCTGCGCGCTGCGCGAGGCGGAGGAGGAGGTCGGCCTGGACCCGAGCACGGTCGAGGTCGTCACCACGCTGCCCACGCTGTGGATTCCGGTGAGCAACTTCCTGGTCACGCCGGTGCTCGCCTGGTGGCGTGCGCCACATCCGGTCGGGCCGGCCGACCCCCGCGAGGTGGCCCGGGTCGAGCGCCTGCCCATCCGCGAACTGGTCGACCCCGCCCACCGCTTACACATACGCCACCCGAACGGATGGATCGGCCCGGCGTTTCGGATACACGACATGCTGGTGTGGGGCTTCACCGCAGGCGTGCTCTCCACGCTGCTGGAACTGGGCGGATGGGCGACGGAATGGCCGACCGGCCGGGTCGAGGAATTGCCGGCATCTGGTGCCGCCCCCGTACGCTGATTGCGTGTCTGGCAGCGTGATCGATATCGTCCTATTGCTCCTCATGGTGATGTTCGCCATCAACGGCTATCGCCAGGGGTTCCTCGTTGGTCTGCTGTCATTCGTCGGCTTCTTCGGCGGCGCGCTGCTGGGCCTGCAGCTCGGCCCGCTGCTGGCCGACAACTTCTTCACCTCCGACCCCGCCAAGGTGGTCGTCTCGCTCTCCGCCGTCTTCGGCCTCGCCGTCGCCGGCCAGGCGCTGGCCAGCTTCGTCGGCAACCGGCTGCGCAACGCGATCGTCAACCGCAATGCCCAGGCCATCGACAACGCGGGCGGCGCGGTCGTGTCCGTCGTGGCAGTGCTGCTGGTGGTGTGGCTCGTCGCCGCCCCGCTGAGCGCCTCGTCGCTGCCCTGGCTGGCCCGCGCGGTCAGCAACTCGATCATCCTCAACGGCGTCGACAACGTCATGCCGTCCCAGGCCGACAAGCTGTCGGCGGCCCTCCGCGACACCGTGGACACCCGCGGCTTCCCCAACGTCTTCGACGGGCTGGCCCCGACCCGGGTCCGGGAGGTCTCCCCGCCCGACCCGCAGCTGGCCGGCTCCGAGCTGGTCAAGAACGCCAAGAAGTCGGTCGTCAAGGTCCTCGGCCAGGCCCCGAGCTGCTCCCGGCGCATCGAGGGCTCGGGCTTCGTCTACGCCCAGAACCGGGTCATGACCAACGCCCACGTGGTCGCCGGCACCAAGACGGTCAGCGTGCTGGTCGACGGCTCGTCGCGCCCGCTGCCGGCGACCGTGGTGGCGTACGACCCGCAGCGCGACATCGCCGTGCTGTACGTGAAGAACCTCAACGTCCCGATCATGCAGTTCGCTTCGAAGAAGTCCGAGTCGAACGCCGACGCGATCGTGCTGGGTTACCCGCTCGACGGCCCGTACGACGCCCAGTCGGCCCGCATCCGCGACCACCGCAACATCACGGGCCCGGACATCTACGACGACGGCAAGGTCACCCGCGAGATCTACACGATCCGCGCCCTCGTCCGCTCCGGCAACTCCGGCGGCCCGCTGATGTCCCCGGACGGCACGGTGCTGGGCGTCATCTTCGCCGCCGCGGCCGACGACGAGCAGACCGGCTTCGCGGTGACGGCGGACGAGGCCGAGGTGGTCGGCGACGCCGGCAAGACCCACACGGACCCGACCCCGACGGGCAAGTGCGCCTGACCCGGCCTTACGGCTGGGGCCGTCTTTCCCTTCGTCGCTGATGCAGCAGTACGCCGGCCGCTCCACCCAGCAGGATCAGCAGCATGGCGGTGAGCCCGGCGACCGCGCTCGTGCGCGTCTGCTCCTCGGCCGTCCGCTCGGCGTGAAACTCGGACGCTGAGGTCGCCGGCAACGGCGCCGCGCCCCCGTGCTGTGCCAACGGCCCGTCGGAGCGCTCCGGCCCGACCCCCGCCTCCGCCGGTCCGGCCTCGGCCAGCGGGTTCGTCTCCACCTCGGCCACGGTGCCGCGCAGCGCCGCGACGGGGTCCACCTCGCCGTACCCGAACCGGTCGTCCCGCCCCTCGGGCCCGAGGTCCTTCGCCGTCCAGATCAGCCGGTTGATCACGTTGGCCGCGCTCATCCGCGGGAACCGCGCCCGGACCAGCGACGCCGCCCCCGCCACCAGCGGCGCCGCGAAGCTGGTCCCCTGCACCTGCCAGTACCCGCCGCCCGGCTTCGCCCCGGTCAGGTTCACCGCCGGCGCGGTCAGCACGGTCTCGGGCCCGGTGAGCGACCCGGACCAGAGCGTCTCCTCCCCGCCGCCGCGCGACGTCCCCAGCCCGGCCACCGCGATCACCCCCGGCTCCCGCGCCGGGTACCAGACCCGATGCGTGGCCGGATCGGTGGCGATGTTGCCGGTGCAGGCCACGACCACGACATCGTGCGCCGCCGCGTACGCGAGCGACTCCGCGATCTCCTCGCTGCGCAGCGCCCCGCCGAGCGACAGGTTGATCACCCCGGCCCCGTGGTCCACGGCCCACAGCACCGCCTGCGCCACGACCCCCGGATCGTCGTACTTGTTGGCCTTGTCCAGCACCCGGATCGGCAGGATTTTCGCCCCCGGCGCGATCCCCTCGACCCCCGACCTGTCCCGGCCGCTCCCCGCGATCAGGCTCGCCACCGTCGTGCCGTGCCCGACCGGATCGACCTTCCCGCCGTTGTTCGAGCCCGGCTCCACGAGGTCGATCCCGGGCAGCACCTGCCCGACGAGATCGGGGTGCGAGGCGTCCACCCCGCTGTCGATGACGGCGACGGTCACCCCCTTGCCGGTGGAGACCTTCCAGGCGTTGCGCACATCGAGCGCCGACAGCTGCCACTGCTCCCCGCGCACCTGATCGGCCACCGCCGGGCCGACCTCGACCCCGGTCGCCACCGCACAGCCAAGCGCCGCCGACAGCCCCAATGCGAGGAGGCGGCCAGCGGCGCGGACGATCGAGGTAGGCGCGATGGCCCCATTCTGGACCGTGTTGCCCCGATCTGTCAGGCCGGTAGCCAGACCTCGCCGAAAGGTGGCGACGGCGGTAGGTCGCCGCCGCGCCCCCGACACCTACGCCCCGCCCGCGCCGCCCCATCCACGGGTCAGCGACGGGTGATCATCCCGCCAGGCTCGACCTCCGCGCACCTCCTCCGCCAGCAGCGTCCCGACGCCGAACCTGGCTGCCGGCCGGTCTTCTCGCCGCGGACGTTGGCCCGCCGGCCCACCCAGTGCGCGTCTCGTCACGGCTCTGCGCGGCTGTGCTCCTGCGCGGGTTCCCCATGGCGCTTTGCGCGAGCCTTGCGCCAGCGCGGCGCGCTCCGGTCCCGGCCTGCGGTCCAGCGCGCAATGCCGCCCGGGCCGCTGCTCGTCGGCTGGCTGGCCTCGGCCAGTCGACCCTTCCACCTGGCCGCCGCCCCGACGCTGAGCGAGGAGCCGCGGCGCCAGGACAAGACCCGCGGCGACTCCAAGGAGCGCTCAGCGGAGCGGCCGCCCGGGCCGGCGGCCGCCCCGCCGAGGGGTCAGGTCGGCGGCAGGTTGGCGATCTGGATCAGGGTGCCGTTTTCCTTTCTCGTGACGAGGCGGCCACGACCCGGCGGCAGCGGCCCGAACCTGATGTCGCCCAGCACGGCCCCATCCTCGCGGTCGCCGGACATGATCACGCCCGGGGAGGCGAGCTCCTTCAGCCGCTGGATGACCGGCTCGTAGACGGCGCGGCCGGCGCCGCCGCTGCGGCGGGCCAGGATCAGGTGCAGGCCGATGTCGCGGGCCTGGGCCAGGTAGGGGAGCAGCGGCGAGAGCGGGTTGCCCGAGCTGGTCGGGATGAGGTCGTAGTCGTCGACGAGGACGAAGCAGTGCGGGCCGGTCCACCAGCTGCGGTTGCGCAGCTGGTCCTCGGTGACGTCCGGGCCCGGCAGCCGGCGCTCCATGTAGTCGGCCACCGAGGCCATGAGGTCCTCGGTTTGCTGCGTGCCGGTGCCGTACCCGATCAGGTGCTCCGAGCGCACCGTGCCCAGCAGGCTCCGCCGGTGGTCGATGAGCACGATGCGCGCCTCCTGGGGCGTGAACCGCGTGCTGATCATCGTGGCCAGCACCCGCAGGAGCGTCGACTTGCCCGACTCCGCCTCGCCGAAGGCCATGAAGTGCGGCTCGCTGCTGAAGTCGACCCGGATCGGCCCGAGGTTGGCCTCCGCGATACCGATCGGCAGCGCGAACCGGTTCGCCGGGTCGGCGTCGTCGGCGATGGCCGAGAACGGCACGGAGGCGGGCAGCATCCGGACCGGCCGGGCCGGCGCCCCGGTCCACGCCGTGGCGATCGACTTCACCAGCTCGCCCGGCTCGCCGCCGGTCAGCTGCGGCTGGACCACGAGCAGATGCAGGCCCTCCGCCGTGATGCCTCGCCCGGGCGTCTCGTTCGGCACACCGGCCGCCGCCTTGCGTGTGGCCAGCGTGTCGGTCGCGTCGCCGAGGCGCAGCTCGACCCGCGCGCCGAACAGGTCGCGGAAGTTGGCCCGGAAGTCCATCCAGCGCGAGGCCGAGACGACCATATGGACGCCATACGACAACCCGCGCGCCGCAATGTCGAGCAGGACGGGCTCCAGCTCCTCGTAGTCCTTGCGCACCGTCGGCCAGCCGTCGATGACCAGGAACACGTCGCCCCAGCCGTCGTCGGTGCTCCCGCCGGCCGCCCGGCGCCGCCGGTAGGTGGCCATGCTGTCGATGCCGCTCGCCGAGAACTGCTGCTCGCGGGCGGCCAGCAGGGAGGCGACCTCGCCCACGGTGCGCCGCACGAGGGTGGTGTCGAGCCGCCCGGCCACCCCGCCGACGTGGGGCAGTTCGCGCAGGCCGGCGAGCTGGCCGCCGCCGAAGTCGAGGCAGTACACCTGGACCTCCGCCGGCGTGTGGGTGAGCGCCAGCGCGGTGACCAGCGTGCGCAGCGCGACGGACTTGCCGCTGCGCGGGCCGCCGACCACCGCCACGTGTCCTTGAGCGCCGTCGAGACGGAACCACAGCGCGTCGCGCCGTTGCTCGATCGGGTTGTCGATGAGCGCCAGCGGCACGTGCAGGGCGCCGTGCAGCTGCGGGTTGGTCACCGTCAGGCCCCGGGCCCGGTCGACCATGACCGGCCCGAGCAGGTCGTCCAGCGGCGCCGAGGCGGCCAGCGGCGGCAGCCACACCTGGTGCGCCGGCACGCCCCGCCCGGCCAGCCGCTCCACCACGATGTCGAGCAGGCTCTCGCCCTCGGGGGCCTCCGCCGACTCGGCCTCGGGCACGGGCGCAGGCGGCAGCGGCATGTGCCGCGTGCCGTACCGCATCACCTGCGGCCGCCCGCCCCCGCCCGACACCGTCGCCGCCGGCCCGGTCCGCCGCCAGAGCCCGCCGACGTAGGCGCCCTTGAACCGGGTCAGCGGCTCGGTGCCGGACTTGAGGATGCCGTGCCCGCCCGGCTTCTTGGGCAGCTCGTACGCGTCCGGCACGCCCAGCACGGTCCGCGACTCGAGCGAGGTGAAGGTGCGCAGGCCGATGCGGTACGACAGGTGCGTATCCAACCCGCGCAGCCGCCCCTCCTCCAGGCGTTGCGAGGCGAGCAGCAGGTGCATGCCCAGCGACCGGCCGACCCGCCCGATCTGCACGAACAGGTCGATGAAGTCCGGCTTGGCCTCGAGTAGCTCGCTGAACTCGTCGCACACGATCAGCAGGCTCGGCAGCGGCGCGAGCGGCGCCCCACCGGCCCGGGCCCGCTCGTAGTCGCGGACCGAGTCGTAGTCGCCGGAGCGGCGCAGGACCTCCTGCCGGCGGATCACCTCGCCGGTGATCGCATCGGTCATCCGGTCGACCAGCAGCAGCTCCGTGCGCAGGTTGGAGATGAACGCGGCCACGTGCGGCAGCCGGTCCATCCGGGCGAAGGTCGCGCCGCCCTTGTAGTCGATGAGGACGAAGTTGAGCGTCTCGGACGAGTGCGTCGCGGCGAGCCCGAGCACCAGCGTGCGCAGCAGCTCCGACTTGCCGGAGCCGGTCGCCCCGATGAGCAGGCCGTGCGGCCCCATCCCGTCCTCGGCGGACTCCTTCAGGTCGAGCTCGACCGGCTGGCCCTGCTGCCCGACGCCGATCCCGACGCGCAGCCGGTCGCGGTGCGGCCGGGGCGCCCAGGCCCGGGCGATGTCCAGCGTCTCCGGGTCGCCGATGCCGAGCAGGGTCGGGAAGTCGAGGTCGGCGCCGGGCTCGCGGGCGTCGCCGGCCTGCTGCTCGGCCCCCGCGGTCACGGCCAGCCGCAGCGGGGCGAGCCGCCGCGCGATGGCCTCGGCCTCGGCCAGGTCGAGCGCGTCGGCGATGCCGATCGGCGGGTCGGGCTCGGCGATGTCGCTGTCGGCGGAGATCGTGGCGAGCCGGCCGCCGGTCGCGTCGAGAACGATCGCGGAGCGGTCCAGCAGCCGTGGCGGCTCCCGGTCGAGGTCGATCAGCGTCACCCCGTCGATCCCGCCGTCGGTGCCCAGGTGGGCGCTGCCGGACAGGTCGCCGCCGTCGAGGACGACGACCAGGTGCGGCGTGGCGGACGGGCCCCGGACCTGGTCGGCGTCGAACCGGCCGCGGCTGCGCAGCAGGTCGTCGAGGCGCCGCTCGAGCTCCGGGGCGGTGTCGGCGATGAGCCGGACGGGGCCGACCGCGTCGGTCTTGGTGGGATGCAGCGCGTGCGGTAGCCACTTCGCCCAGTCCCACCACTCCAGCCGCTCGGGCGCGACGCACACCGCGATCAGCAGGTCGTCGGGGGCGTGGAACACCGCGAGCTGGGCGAGCATGGCCCGGGCGAGCGCCCGCGCCGGGTCGTGCTGCCCGGCCAGGCCGGCGGACGCCCCCGCCCGCGCGCCGGGACCGCGACTCGCCCGCAGGTGAATCCGCGCGAAGCTGCGCATCGAGATCGCCACGGGGAGGTCGGGCACCACGGAATACGCGTCCAGGAAACGCCTCAGCGCCGCGGCGGTCATCGGCTCCAGGTCCTCGAGCGGCCTGGTCATCGGCGGGATCAGCGGCGTGGCCAGGGTCTGCGGCCCGACGGCGACCCGCACGATGGCGAAGTCGCCGTCGGTCGGGCGCCGCTCCCAGAGCCGGAAGCTGTCCACCGACGACCACAGCGAGTGCGGATCGGGGTGGCGGTAGTGCAGGCCGGTGCGTTGCTTGGCGGCCGTGTCCCGGACCCGGCGGCGCAGCGTGGCCAGGTGGCGCAGGTATTCGCGCCGGGCCGTCATCATCTCGGCCTTCTTCGGCGCGCCGGTGCCGGCCGAAGTGAGCAGCATGCCCAGCGTCGAGAAGCCGAAGATGGCGCCGATGACGTAGGAATACGTGCCTCCTTCGCGCCCGGCGAACAGCAGCGCGGTCGCGATCGTGCCGGTCAGCATCGGCACCACCTGGACCATCTGCTGCCAGCGTGAGGCCGGCGCCTGCGGCACCTCCGGGGGCGCCTCCACGACGAGCTCCCCGCTCGGGATTTCCGGTGCGGGGCGGCGTGGTGACCTCTTGACGACGACCGTGCTCACGTCGGGGACTCTAGGCCGCGGGTACGACATTTTGTGACCCCGATCGATGCTTCGTGTCGAGTTCGTCACTGTCTGAAGCAGGCGGCGGCACGGGGCGGCGCAAGTTCCGCACCCGTGGTACCTGTATCCCCATGTCCGCAGCCCCGGCCGGATTGGCCCGCATCACGATCAACGCTCCTCAACGGCGCGTCGATGTCGCGGTGCCTGATGCGGTACCGCTGGCTGAACTCCTTCCGGAGCTCCTGCAGCACGCGGGCACCGGCCTCGCCGACGACGGCGAGCGGCACGGTGGCTGGCTGCTGCGCCGCGCCGACGGCACGACGCTGTCGGCGGCCACCGGGCTGGCCGGCCAGGGCATCCACGACGGTGCGGTCCTGCACCTGGTGCCCGCGCGGGCCGGCTGGCCCGAGCTGGAGTACGACGACGTGGTCGAGGCGATCGCCGCGGGCGCTCGCCGGCAGGGCGTGCCGTGGAGCCCGGCCGCGACCAGGGTCACCGCGCTGGGCGTGGCCGGCGCGGGCCTCCTGGTGGCGCTCGTGTCGATCCTGCGGGCCGGCGTGGCGCCGGCCGCGGCGGCCGTCGCCGTCGGGCTGGTCCTCGTCGGCATCACCGCCTCGCGGGCCTACGGCGACGCCCTGGTCGGTGCGAGCCTCGCCGCCTTCGCGCTGCCCTTCGCCGCGGCCGGCGGCTGGCTGGCCACCCCCGAGCCCGCCACGCCGGCCGGGCGCACGCTGCTCGCCGCGGTCGCGCTCCTGCTGGCCGCGCTGGTCGCCGCGGTGGGCGTCGCGCACCTGCTCAGGCTGTTCGTCGCCGGGGTGACCGTCGGGGTGCTCGGCGCACTCGGGGGCCTGTTCGCCACCGTAACGCGCCCGGCCGCCGCCGCGGCGGTGCTCCTCGCCGTGCTGGTGGCCGGGGTGGCCGGGGTGCCGCTGCTGGCCATCCGCCTCGGCAAGCTGCCGATGCCGATCGTGGCGCTGCCCGGCGACCTCGCGTCCAGCGGGCGCGGGCTGGCCTCGGCGGCCGACCGGTCGCGGATCTTCGCCGCCGTGGCGCGCACCGACGAGATGCTGACCGGCATGCTGTTCGGCTTCGCGGTGGTCGGGGCCGGCGCGGCGCTGGTGCTCGCCCGGTCCGGCGACGTCTCCGGCGCGGTATTGGTCGCGGTGGCCAGCGCGGCGCTGATGCTGCGGGCGCGGACCTTCCTGACCGTGCGCCAGCGGCTGCCGCTGATCGTCGCCGGCGCCGGCGGTTTCGTGCTGCTTGCCCTGTTCGCACCCGTCGACGTTCGCATTGTTGCCGCGGCGGTACCGCTGGTCGCGCTGATCGTCGCGATCGCCGGCGCCCGGGCGGCGGTGCGGCCGGCGTCGCCGTACGTGGGCCGGGCGGCGGATCTGCTCGACACGTTGTGCGTGGTCGCGGTGGTGCCCCTGGCGTGCGCGGTGCTGGGCTTGTACGGCCTGTTCACCTAAGGGCAGGACTTCACGTAAGGCCAAAGACTTGACCCAAGGGGCCAAGGACTTCACCCGAGGAGCCAAAGACTTCACCTCCGGGGGCAAAGAATTCGCCCAAGGGGTAAAGACGCCCGACGAAGGGCGTGGAAAAACGAACGAGCGCCCGCCGAAAGGCGAGCGCTCGTTGACGTTCGTGACTATTCGATCGAGTGCGCGTTCGGGGCGACGCCCGGGTCGTGGTACGTCCCGGCCGCGATCGCCTCCTGGTAGCGCCGCCGCGACTCCGCGATCTCCGCCTCCGCCTCGACGCGGCCCACCCAGGTGGCGCCCTCGACGCTCTTGCCCGGCTCGAGGTCCTTGTAGACCTCGAAGAAGTGCTGGATCTCCAGCCGGTCGAACTCGCCGAGGTGGTGGATGTCCCGCAGGTGCTCCAGGCGGGGGTCGTCGGCGGGCACGCACAGGACCTTGTCGTCGCCGCCCTTCTCGTCCGTCATCCGGAACATGCCGATCGCGCGGGAGCGGATCAGGCAGCCCGGGAACGTGGGCGACTGCACGAGGACGAGCGCGTCGAGCGGGTCTTCGTCCTGCCCGAGCGTGCCCTCGATATATCCGTAATCGGCCGGGTACTGCGTGGAGGTGAACAGCGTCCGGTCCAGACGGATTCTGCCCGTGGCGTGGTCAACCTCGTATTTGTTGCGCTGACCCTTGGGGATTTCGACCGTGACGTCGAAGTCCATCTGACGACTCCTCACCCTCGCACCGCTGCGCCGACCATTAGTCTCGCGTATGGGACAGTGCGGTGTAACGGGGAGGGTCAGGTGCCGAGGGAAACACCACAACGTGGCGGTCGGGCTGGTCTCATCGGCTCCCTCGTCGCACTGGGCGTGGCGGTAGCAGTGGCGTCGGTGTCTGTGTTCGCGGGCGACGGCGTGATCAGTGCCTTCGGGCTGACCGGCGCGCAGAAGGCGAGCTGGCGCGCGGGCACGACGTTACCGGTACCTCCGCCGGTCCTCGCCGCCATGGACGGCCAGGCGCCCATGCCGTCGCAGGCGGGCCTGTCCGCCGTGCTCACCCCGCTGCTGTCCGTGCAGGCGCTCGGCCCGCACATCACGGCGTCGGTGGTGGACGTCACCACCGGACAGTCGATCTTCTCGTCGGAGCAGGACGCCGCGATGACGCCGGCGTCGACCACCAAGATCGTGACCGCAGCGGCGGTGCTGGCCACGCGCGGCCCGGCGTACCGCATCCCGACCCGCGTGGTAGCCGGCGCCCAGCCGGGCGAGGTGGTGCTCATCGGCGGCGGCGATCCGACGCTGTCGGTGTTCCCCACGCCGTACTACCCGGGGGCCGCCCGCATCGACGACCTCGCGAAGCAGGTCAAACAGGCGCTGGGAGGCACGGCGCCGACCAAGGTCATCTACGACGTCTCGTTGTTCAGCGGGTCCGGCGTCGGGCCGGGGTGGGACCCGGACGCGACCACCGGCGGCTCCGGCGCCGTGATCACCCCGCTGATGACCGAGGGCGGGCGGACGAAGGCGACGAAGTACTCCGACCGGTACGCCCAGCCGGATGTGCAGGCCGCGCAGGCCTTCGCGAAGGCCCTCGGGTTGCCCGCCGGTGCCGTGGCCGCCGGCACGGCCCCGGCCGGTGCGAACGAGCTGGGCAAGGTCGAGTCGGCACCGCTGGCCCGGATCGTCGAGTTCATGCTGCAGGAGAGCGACAACGTGCTCGCCGACGAGTTGGCGCGTCAGGTGGCCCTGGCCAAGAACCAGCCGGCGTCGTTCGACGGGGCGGCCACGGCCATGAAGGAGGTACTGGAGGGCCTCGGGCTGCCGGTCACCGGCTACGGCCTGGTCGACGGCAGCGGCTTCTCGCGCAGCGACCGCCTCTCGCCCGCGCTGCTGACGGGCATCCTGGCGATGGCCGCCCGGACCGACCGCGGCGACCTGCACGCGATCTTCAGTGGCCTGCCCGTCGCCGCCTACTCCGGCACCCTCGCCACCCGCTACCTCAAGGCGGCCGAGGGCTCGTCCGCGGCCGGCCTGGTGCGCGCGAAGACCGGCACGCTCACCGGCGTCAATTCGCTCTCGGGCATCGTCGTCGATGCCGACGGGCGGACCCTGGCGTTCGCGTTCATGGCCGACCAGACCACCAACGGCCCACAGGCGGTCATCGCCCTTGACAGGGTTGCCGCAGCTCTCGCCGCCTGTGGTTGCCGCTGAGCGAGGTTGCCGTCACGCGCCGTCGATCAGGGTGTACTCAGGGTTTACACCCGCCGCGACGATGGCCGCACCCGGGTACGGTTGATTCATGGCGCAGTTCGTCGATTGGGATCTGGCCGCAGCGACCGCCGCGGCGTTGGGCAAGAGCGGCCCCGCCGTGTCCTACGAGGAGGCCGCTGAGGCGGTCACCGACCTGCGTGAGCTGGCCGACGAAGCGGCCGGACACGTCACCGAGTTCACCGGCCTGAAGGCCATGATCCAGGGCCCGCCGGTCCGCGTCGTCGACCGTCGCGACTGGGCCGCCACCAACATCGAGGGCCTCCGGCAGGTCATCCAGCCGCTGGCCGAGCGGCTCGCGGGCGGCAAGGCCCCCGGCGCCATCGTCGGGGCCATCGGCTCCCGCCTGACCGGCGTGCAGGCCGGCACCGTGCTGGCCTACCTGTCCGGCAAGGTCCTGGGGCAGTACGAGGTGTTCTCCGCCGACCCCGGTCAGCTGCTGCTCGTCGCGCCGAACATCGTCGAGGCCGAGCGCAAGCTGGGCGCCGACTCCCGCGACTTCCGCCTGTGGGTGTGCCTGCACGAGGTGACCCACCGGGTGCAGTTCACCGCCGTGCCGTGGATGCGGGGGCACTTCCTGGGTGAGGTCGGCGCCTTCGTGGACGCCTCCCAGCTCAACCAGGACCAGCTCGCCGAGCGCGTGCGGCGTGGCATCGGCGCGCTGGCCGACGTGGTCCGCGACCCGAACAGCCGCGTCTCCGTCCTCGACCTGGTCCAGACGCCCGGCCAGAAGGCGGTGCTCGACCGCCTGACCGCGCTGATGACCGTCCTGGAGGGCCACGCCGAGTTCGTGATGGACGGCGTGGGCCCCGAGGTCATCCCCTCCGTCGAGGAGATCCGCGGCAAGTTCAACCGCCGCCGCGAGGCCGGCAACCCGATGGAACGCGTCGTGCGCAAGCTGCTCGGCATCGACGTCAAGCTCCGGCAGTATGCGGAGGGCCGCAAGTTCGTCCACGCCGTCGTCGACCGCGTCGGCATGGAGAGCTTCAACAAGATCTGGCAGTCCCCGCTGACCATTCCGCGCCTCGACGAGCTCGGCGACCCGGAAGCCTGGATCGTCCGCGTCCTCGGCGCCAGCGCGCTGAACCGCCCGGCCGCCGTCCCGTCGACCCATCCCGCCCCGCAACCGATCACCCCGCTGACCGACGCTTGGGCCCCCGCCACCGAGGAGCCGCCGGCCCCGGTTCCGACCGTGCCCGAGCCGGCCGACGCCGCCCTCGCCGAGGCGGGCATCGCGGAGTCGACCGAGGTGGCCGGCCTGGCCGCGGAGGAGCTGACGGCGATTCCGGCTCCGGATTCGGCACTGCACAAGCCCGTCCCCGCCGAGGAGTCGACCCCGGCCGAGATCGAGGACCCCGCCGACACTGAATCGGCCCCGCCTGCGGCCCCCGAGCCGTACGACGCCTTCGACCCGTCCGAGGCCACCGGCACCGCGGTAGCAGAAAGCGCCCGGTCGGGCAGCGCAGCCACGGACGCCACTGCGGCGCCCGGCTCGGTGGACGACAGCGGTGCGGCGGCGGAGGACGCTTCGACCGGCAGCGCGGCCGCGGACGACGCGGTCGAGGAAGGCTCGGACGAAGACGGCTCTGAGGCCAAGGAGGCTGTCGGCGGGTCTGTCGCCAAGGCGGACGGCGATGAGGCTGGCGGCGCAAGCGTCGCTAAGACCGCCGGCACCTGACCGATGGCGGCCCTCGCGCCGGCGGTGGCCGCGGTGCGCAACGCGGTGCGTCGCAGCCTGAGCGACGTGCGTTCTGGGGGCTTGACCGGGCGACCGGACGATCCCGCCGACATCGCGCACGGGACTAGGCCGGCGTCCGAGCATGATGCGGCCGACGACCGTGTGACCGAGCGCGATGCGGCCAACAGCCGTGTGGTCGAGCGCGTTGCGGCTGAGGCTCGCGTGGCCGAGCACGATGCGACCGACGGTCGTGTGACCGAGCGTTTTGCGGGCGAGGGTCGTGTGGCCGAGCGCGTTTCGGCCGAAGGTCGCGCGGCCGGGCGCGTTGCGGGCGGGGGCCGTGCAGGGGAGTGCGGTGCGGGGGTCGTGGCCGGGGAGACGGTGCTGGTCGCCTGCTCGGGCGGGGCTGACTCGTTGGCGCTTGCCGTGGCGGCGCGGTTCGTTACGCGGCGGCTCGGAGTTCGTTGCGGGCTGGTGACCGTGGACCACGGGCTGCAGGCCGGGTCGGACGAGCGGGCGGCGCGGCTGGCCGAGTGGGCGCGCGGGCAGGGGTTCGATCCCGTGGACGTGCGGACCGTGCGGGTCGGGATCGGCGGCGGGCCGGAGGCGGCGGCGCGGGAGGCGCGGTACGCGGCGCTGGAGGCGGCGGCGATCGAGCACGGGGCGGTGGCCGTGCTGCTCGGGCACACCCGGGACGACCAGGCCGAGACGGTATTCCTGGCGCTGGCTCGAGGCGCCGGGCCGCGTGGGCTGGCGGGGATGCGCGGGCGGCTGGTGCGGCGGGGGATCCCGTTCCTGCGGCCGCTGCTCGACGTCGGCCGGGCCGAGACGCGGGCCGCCTGCCTCGCGGACGGGCTGCCGGTGTGGGAGGACCCGCACAATACGGACCCCGCGTACGCCAGGTCGAGGGTCCGGCCCCTGGTCGAGGCGCTCGGCGCTGGCGTCGTGGACAACCTGGCGCGGACGGCGCGGCTGATCGCAGCGGACTCCGCGTACCTGGACGAGCTGGCCACGGAGGCCCTGGAGAAGGCCCTCGAGCACGTCGGACCGAGCGGCGGCGCCGGCGTCGTCTCGGCCGGCGGCGCGGGAGAGGGGGCGCTGGTGGTGGGGGAGCTGGCGCGGCTGGCCGAGCCGGTGCGGACCCGCGTGCTGCACGCCTGGGCGCTGCGGCTGGGGGCGCCGGGCGGAGCGCTCTCGCACCGGCACGTTGCGGCGCTCGATGCGTTGGTAGTGAGCTGGCACGGGCAAGGCGCGGTGGCGCTGCCCGGCGGCGTATCGGTGGCGCGGGCCGGGAGGGTGCTGTTGGCCCGGCGGTGAATGTGGGGGCTGATGCGGTACGACATCCAGGGCTCTTCGGAGCTTTTCCCCAACGGCGCCGTGGCCACCAGCCAGCCGGTCGCGGTGGTGGCCGGCCGGCGCTGGCCACGGTCGACGAGGGGCTGGACGTGCAGGTCGAGCCGGGGCTGGCGGGGGCACCGGGTCCGGGTGGCGGAGTCGCCCGAGGTGTTCGGGGCGGGGCGGGCCATCCGGCGGACCGCGGCCAGCTACGTGGCCGGGTCGCGGCCGCGGGTCGACGCGATGGCGGCCGGCTATTAAATAGCCCTCACTCGCCGACCCCCGGGTCGATCCGGGGCGGCCGATGGTGCAGGCTTGTCGCATGGCCGACGGCACCACCTGGCATTCGTCCGACATCGACCACGTCATCGTCAGCGAGGAGCAGATCCGCGACAAGACGGCGGAGCTGGCCAAGCAGGTGGCCGCCGATCACGCCGACGCAGAGTCGATCCTGCTGGTCGGGGTGCTCAAGGGGGCGGTCATGTTCATGGCCGACTTCGCGCGGGCGCTCGGGCGGGTCGGGCCGCCGGTGGAGCTGGAGTTCATGGCCGTCTCGTCGTACGGGCAGGGGACGACCTCCTCGGGCGTCGTGCGCATCCTGAAGGACCTGGACCGGGACATCGCCGGGCGGCACGTGGTCGTGGTCGAGGACATCGTCGACTCCGGGCTGACGCTGTCGTGGCTGCTCAAGTACCTGGAGAGCCGCTCGGCGGCCCGGGTGGACGTGGTGGCGCTGCTGCGCAAGCCCGACGCGCTCAAGGTCAGCATTCCGGTGCGATATGTGGGATTTGACATCCCCAGCGAGTTCGTTGTCGGTTACGGTCTCGACTACGGGGAGCGCTACCGTGACCTGCCATTTGTCGGCGTGTTGAAGCCATCGGTGTACGGCCGCGGCTGACCTGCGGTTAGCTGAGAGTCTGCTGAGAGCACGTCCTCCCCGGCCGACGCCGATCCGCGTCTGTCGGTGCCACGGTGTACCGTCAAATGGTCGCGAGCGTCAACTGAGCCCAACCATGGCGGCGCTTTCGGCACCGCGTCGGAAAGTGGGTCCGGCGCGGTTGACGGCCTTACGGATGGAGGGGCCGGGCGCCGCGTGTGCCCGACGACAACATGGAACGTACCCGTTTGTTCCGCCGGCCGGTGATCTGGATCCTTCTGGTGATCATCGGTGCGATCTTGCTCAGTTCCTTCTTCACGTCCGGCCCCAGCTACACCAAGGCGGACACCTCGACGGTGCTCGACGAGCTGCGCGGAGGGCATGCCAAGAGGGCCGTGATCCAGGACAAGGAGCAGACCCTCAACCTCGACCTCGATCACAAGATCAAGGTCAAGGGCACGGACACGAACAAGATCCAGGGTCAGTTCTCGTCGCAGAGCGCGGATGAGCTGCAGAACGAGCTCAGCACGCTCAAGTCGCAGAACAAGGTCGGCGAGTTCAACGTCAACGTCACCCAGGACAACATCTTCATCAGCCTCCTGATCAACCTGCTGCCCATTGCGGTGCTGGTTGTACTGCTGCTGCTGTTCATGTCGCAGATGCAGGGCGGCGGGTCGCGGGTGCTCAACTTCGGCAAGTCCAAGGCGAAGCTGATCTCCAAGGACACCCCGAAGACGACGTTCGCCGATGTGGCCGGGTCTGACGAGGCCGTCGAGGAGCTGCACGAGATCAAGGACTTCCTGCAGGCGCCGGCGAAGTACCAGGCGCTGGGGGCGAAGATCCCGAAGGGCGTGCTGCTGTACGGGCCGCCCGGAACCGGTAAGACGCTGCTGGCCCGCGCGGTCGCCGGCGAGGCCGGTGTGCCGTTCTACTCGATCTCCGGTTCGGACTTCGTCGAGATGTTCGTCGGCGTCGGCGCCTCCCGCGTCCGCGACCTGTTCGAGCAGGCCAAGTCCAACGCCCCGGCGATCGTCTTCGTCGACGAGATCGACGCCGTCGGCCGTCACCGCGGCGCCGGCATGGGCGGCGGGCACGACGAGCGCGAGCAGACCCTCAACCAGCTGCTGGTCGAGATGGACGGCTTCGACACCAAGGGCGGCGTGATCCTCATCGCGGCGACCAACCGGCCCGACATCCTCGACCCGGCCCTGCTGCGCCCCGGCCGCTTCGACCGGCAGATCGCCGTCGACCGGCCCGACATGGAGGGCCGCAAGGCCATCCTGCGGGTGCACGCCAAGGGCAAGCCGTTCACGCCCGACGTCGACCTCGACTCGGTGGCCCGGCGCACGCCCGGCTTCACCGGCGCCGACCTGGCCAACGTCATCAACGAGTCGGCCCTGCTGGCGGCCCGCAACGACAAGCGGGCGATCACCAACGACTACCTCGAAGAGGCCATCGACCGGGTCATCGCCGGCCCGGAGCGGCGCACGCGCGTGATGAGCGAGCACGAGAAGAAGGTCACCGCATACCACGAGGGCGGTCACGCGCTCGTCGCCTGGGCGCTGCCCCACTCAGCGCCGGTGCACAAGGTGACCATCCTGTCGCGCGGCCGTTCGCTCGGGCACACGCTGGTGCTGCCGACCGAGGACAAGTACACCCAGACGCGCTCCGAGATGATCGACACCCTCGCCTACGCGCTGGGTGGCCGGGCCGCCGAGGAGCTGGTCTTCCACGAGCCGACCACCGGCGCCGGCAACGACATCGAGAAGGCGACGGCGCTCGCCCGCTCGATGATCACGGAGTACGGCATGAGCTCGAAGCTCGGCGCGGTGAAGTACGGGACCGGGGACGGCGAGCCCTTCCTCGGCCGCACGATGGGCCACGAGCGCGACTACTCCGAGAAGGTCGCGTCCGAGATCGACGCCGAGATGCGCGCGCTCATCGAGATCGCGCACGACGAGGCCTGGGAGATCCTGGTTGAGTACCGCGACGTCCTCGACAACATCGTCGAGGAGCTGATGGAGAAGGAGACCATCTCGCAGGCCGACATGGCGCGCATCTGCGCCCGCGTCGTCAAGCGCCCGCCGATGGCCCCCTACAGCGGCAACGGCCGCCGCCGGCGCGCGGTGCCCGAGGTGGGCGCCAACGGCGCCGAGGTCGCCCAGCCGGTGGGCCTCACCGGTGACGACCACGTGCGGATCTCCAGTGGCGGCGATACCCCGGACGGTCCCCGCTGAGCGAGATCAGCAGCACCGAGCCCGACACCGACTTCGGTGCCGGGCTTGCTGCTGCTGACCGGGAGCTTGACCACGTCGCCGCCCGACTGGTGAGTGGCAAGCTGGGCGGCGTCGAGGTCGAGCGCAACGTCGACCTCAAGCGCATCGAGGACGCGGTCCGCGAGATCCTCATCGCCGTCGGCGAGGATCCGGACCGCGACGGGCTGCGCAAGACCCCGGCCCGGGTCGCCCGCGCCTACGCTGAGCTGTTCGCCGGGCTGCGGGTCGACCCGGCCCAGGTGCTGTCGACCTCGTTCGAGGCCGACCACGAGGAGCTCGTCCTCGTGCGCGACATCGAGGTCCTGTCCATGTGCGAGCACCACCTCCTGCCGTTCCACGGGGTGGCGCATATCGGGTACATCCCGGGCAACGACGGGCGGATCACCGGCCTGTCGAAGCTGGCCCGCCTGGTCGAGGTCTACGCGCGGCGCCCGCAGGTGCAGGAGCGGCTCACCTCGCAGATCGCCGACCTGCTGATGGCGCAGCTGGGGCCGCGGGGCGTCATCGTGGTCATCGAGTGCGAGCACATGTGCATGTCGATGCGGGGCATCCAGAAGGGCGGCTCGCGGACCATCACGTCCGCGGTGCGCGGCCTGCTCCGCGACGACGCCAAGTCCCGCGCAGAGGCGATGTCCCTGATTTTGCACGGCTAATGTATCCGGTACGTCCCGTTTAGCGCGGGACGTACCGGTTCCCGGCGGATCGTCTCAGAAGAACAGCCATCGGCCGAACACGAGCACCGGGATCAGCGGCAAGACGCTGATCACCAGTCCGAGGACCGGGGTCCGCGAGGTCGACTTGCGGGCCATCGCGCCGATCGTGAGCCAGCCGAGGCCGAACGACATGGCCGGCAGCACCAGGGCACAGGGCAGCGCCAGCAGCCCGACCCCGGTGCTGTCGGCCGCCAGCAGCGTCGGGATCTGCACGATCGAGGCCAGCAGCGCGAAGGCGAAGTAGATCCCGGCGTTGACCCAGACGCGCCGGTTGGAGGCCGCCTGCCGCCCGGGCGCGGCCAGGGCCGCCTCAGACTGCTTCAGACCGGCGGCGGCGATGCGGAGGGCCCGGGACACCCGGCCGGGTATCGAGTTCGGCACGGGGGGGCTCAGCGGGCTGATGGCCCCCGTGCCGACCACACCCGTCGCGCCCGAGATGGGCACACCACTGATCGGCACGCGGGGGATCGACCCGGTGTTGTGCATCCCGGGCGGCGCGCTGCGCGGCACGACGACCGGGTACCCGCCGGTCGGCATCCCCCTGGTCGCCATACCGGGCGGGGCCGGCGCCGGCGGGCTTCCTGCCCCGGCCACGGGCATCCGCGGCGCGCCCGCGACGGCCGGCGTTCCCGGCATGGCCGCGGCCGGAGTCCCGGGCATGGCGGTGGGCGTGCCCGGCATGGCCGGTGGGGCGCTCGTCGGGGGCCAGGGTGGGGAGCTGACCGGGACCGTGGTGGCCCGCTGGAGCTGGGGCCAGGCGCCCGACGGCCCGCCGAGGGCCGAGGGCGGCGGGGGTGGTGCCATCGGCGCGCCCCGGCGCGGGTCGACCGCCTGTGGCCCGCCCGTCAGCGCCGCGTGCGCCGCCTGGATCTCCTGCCACGACGGGACGAGCTCGAGTGGCCGGCCGCCGGCCTCGCCGACGACCTCGTTGAGGTACGCCTGATGGTTGGCGAGCTTGCCGCGGATCGCGGAGAGGTCGGCCTGGGCCGCCTTGAGCGCGGTCTTGTGCTCGGCGACCACCGCGATCACCTCCCGGCGCACCGCGTCGAGCCGTTGCCCGGCCGCGACGTAGTCCAGCCAGGCGGTCCGGCTCGGCTCCCCGACGGGCGCCGGCGGCGCCGACCACGGCCCGCTCAGCTGCGCGCACACCTGCCGGACGAGCTCGGCGGGCGGGTCCGGGTCGAGATAGACGGGCGCGTTGAGCCGGCTCGGCCCGGTGCCGGTCCCGGAGAACGTGGCCCCTGGCGGGTCACCGACCCAAGCGTGCGGGTTGCGGATGGCGATCTGAGTGGCGTGCGGCAGCGGCGCCTGCGTGGTCTCCTGCGTCAGCGGCGGCGGCGGCCACCCCGCGGCGATGAGGTGCAGCCGCCCGGCCGGCCCGGCGTGCGCCAGCCCGGCGATACGGGCAAGGTCCCGCCCCTCGGTGAGCTCCGGCAGCGAGGCGATGACGATCAGCAACGTCGGCGCCGGCCCGTCCGTCCGGTTGGCCAGCCACCGCTCGCCCTCGTCGAGCACCGCCCGCAGCCCCTCGGCGTCCGTAGCCGGCGGCGGCATGATCGACTCGATGCCACCGAACCACCCGAACGTCGCCCCGTCGACCACCGCGTCAATGGCCCGGATCCGCACCGACCCCGGCGGCGACGAGGCCAGCAACCGCAGCACGAGGCTGCGCAGCAGCCCCGCCACCCGGCTGTCCCGCGCATCGGCGTCGATCGCGATGTGCCCGGCCCGCAACAGCGGCACAATCATCGGAAACCGTGCGTCGTCAAGCGGATGCGCCTGCCCGACCCGCACAAACGTAGGCGGCAGCGGCCCACCCAGCGGCGTAGCCGGCGCCAACGCATCCAACTGCGCCCCGAGCCACCCGGGCGCCAGCAGCGCCGCATTCGCCCGCAACCCCGCCGCGAGGTCATGCTGCTCGGCATACTGCTCCGCGGGCGCGGCATTGGGCGAGTACTTGTCGAGAATCGGCCCGGCGGCGGCGATCAGCGCAGCGGTGTGCCGATGCTGCGCAGCCGCTCGCTCGATCCGTGCCCGCAGGCGTGCCACCGTGCCCCTTCCGAGTTTCTTCTAAGGCAGATGCGGGAACGGTAACGCAGACTGCGAATCCCGTCAGCAGGTGCACGCCAGCTCGCGCATTCCCGCAGGTAACCGCCCTCCCTCCACCCCCCTCGGCGCGGTGCTGTACCGCATGGGCGCGGGGCGGCTAGCCTCTGGAGCGTGGACCCATCGAAGCCGAACGACCCGCAGGTGGATCAGGGACAGCCGATTCCCCGCTCGCGGCAGGCCAACGACGAGGTCCTCGAGGGCGAGGTCCTCGACCGCGGTATTCCTATCGGCAGCCCTCGAACCGATTCACCCCCGGGGCCCATCCCGAAGCAGCGTAGAGCCACTCGCCGCACAATCCTGTGGACCTTGGTCGGCATAGCAGCCTTCGTATGCCTCGGCGGACTCGGAGTCGGCTATGTCTACTACGACAACGCCACCACGCCCGATAGGAGGACGCCGGGCGGGACGCTTGAGGAGTACCTCGATTCGCGTCTCAACGGTGGCGCGCCCGAGCGCCTGCAGCTGCTGATCTGCAGATCCCCGAACCTGCGAGAGTTCGACGATTTTGTCAATCAGTTGGCGGCGAAAGAGAGCGATTCGGGTCACAAGATCAAGGTGAATGCCTCTACGTACGACTTCCGGTCGACGTCTGACGATAAGGTAGAGATCGAGACCGACCTGGTCATGACCGCCGGGCCACAGAACGCCTCGGAATATGTCAAACAACATTGGCAGTTCGATTTGGTGCGCGAGGACGGCTGGCGAGTCTGTGGCGCCCATCGGCTGCAGTGATGGTCATTCCACCCAGAGGAGGTGGATGGGGACCTCAAGGGTCTTCGGGGGCTGGCCGCTCCACGCCCAGCGGTACCAGTCCAGCTCTCGGCACACGCGGATGCAGATGTCGCCCTCGGCGCTGTTGTATGCCTCTGTGACCGCGCGCAGGTCGCGCTGATCGCGGCCCGTCTTGTCATCAGGCCCGGGGACACGCACGACCCGCAGACCCGTGATGGTCTTGACGTCGTGTGCCGGGCGCGGGGACCGCGCGGGCGGGGCGTCGAGTGAAACGAGCGTCAGGCCGGCGGAAGCTGTGACCGTGCTGGAGACGCGCTCGACCCACACCCGTTCAAGGGGGACCAGTGGCGCGAACACTTCGGTTTGCTCGGACTCCGCGCGGTACCACTCCTGCTCCGACAGGGTCGGCACATACGTGCGGCTCGCCTGGACAACCGTGTCGTCGATGCGTAGATCGGCCCGCCAACCAAGGCCGGGGACGCCGACCACGGCGCGACGGCCGCGTAGGTCGCGCAGCATGGAAGCAGGTACCAGCTCGATGCCGTCCGGCGTCCGCGCGGTACCGTCGGCGAATAGATGCCAGTCGGGAAAGTCTGCCTCGCCGGGCAGGTCGGTCACGGCTTGTTTCCCAAGGGAACCCCCATCCGCTGCATGAAGGGCACTGGGTCGATCGCGCCTTTGTTGCTTGGGTCGCTGTTGATATGGATCTCGAAGTGCAGGTGTGGGCCAGAAGAGTGTCCGGTCGTGCCGGAGAACCCAATCTCCTGGCCTGGGGCGACGTGCTGGCCCACGACGACGCTCGGCTGCTTTACCATGTGGCAGTACCGCGTGAGAATGCCATTTGCGTGCTGGATTTCGACGTACCACCCGCACCCGAGCACCGACGGTGATCCGTCGCGCCAGCAACCCCAATCGGTACCGTTGGCGAGGTGGGCCTGGCAGCGGGCCTTTACTACGATGCCCGCGGCGGCGGCGCGGATCAACGTGCCACGGTCGACGATCAGATCGACCCCCTGATGCGTGGGTCGCGAGGCGGTGCGGAAGCCGGAGCCGACCTCGCCGTTGACTGGTGCCGTCCAGCCCGACGCCGCGACCTGGTCCCCGTTGACACATTGCAGCTTCGTGGACCCGCCGTCCGCGCGCGCCGCGCCGCCGGTCAGCGAGTTGACGACTGTGCTGGCAAGCTGCTCGTGTTTGGCGTACGCGTCCGGGTACGCGCTGCGCTGTACCTTCTGAGCGGCCTGGGTGAGGCTCATCCGCTCCCAGCCAGGGATGGTCAGTAGCTTCTCGTAGAACTTGCGCGAGGCGTACTGCGGATCCATGATCTGTGCCGGCGTGCCCCATCCTGTGCTCGGCCGCTGCTGGAACAGCCCGAGCGAGTCATGGTCATTACGCGCACCGAGGTCGGGCAGGTTGTGCAGGCTCGACTCCTGCATCGCGGTGGCGACGGCGACCACCCACCCCCGCGGCGGCACGTTCATGTCCTGCCCCACTCGCACGATGATCGCGGCGTTGCGGACTTGCTCCTCGGAAAGCTCGTGGTGGCTCGGCATCTTGGCGGCGGCATCGACGAGCTGCCCGTTGCCGCATCCGGCGTCGTAGGTCTGCGTGTTGCGCGCCGCGTCGAAGAAGAACGCCACGATCCCGCCTGTGCAGCACACGAGCAACAGCAGCGTGCACACTGCCGCCAGCAGGGCTGAACGGATGAATCTTCTCCGCTTCGGTACCGCGAAATCCTCGTCTTCCCCGACGTCGCTCACGCCGTCTCCCAGCTCAGCGAGGTGACCTGCCATCGTCCACCCGCGACCTGCAGCCCGAGCACGATCGTCCCACCCTCCGCCGGGATCTTGGCCATGGTTGTGGCCCCGTTGGCCTCCAGCTGCACCGGCCCCGTGATCCTCGCCGTCGGCACGTCGGTGGGATCGGTGTCGGCGAGCGAGGCCATCAGGTCTGTCGAGGCGTTGAGCTTGAGCGCGGCCCGCCACTGATCCCCAGTGACCCCCGGCTTGCGCAGCCATGCCTCGGCAAATTGCGTAGCCACGGTGGCCTCGTCCGCCCCACCCTTGCTCAGCGACGGCGTCGCCGCGACCGGCTCGTCGACCCCGTCATCTCCTAGAGAGGAGTACGGATCCGCCGACGTTGGCACCGGCGCCACAGTCGGCCCGACCGCATCGTTGGCCGCGCGACCGCTCCCGTTGTCGAGCACCGTACGCCCCAGCGCGACGAATATGAGCACAATGACAACCAGAATCAACGCGATGCCGTACCGCGTCCCGAGCAGCCGCAGGACCGTCCGCATCGCCGCCTACCCCGGCAGGCTCGCCGACTCGGGCCGCCGAGCGCCTTCCGGCGCGGCCGTGGACCGATCCGAGTCGGGCCGATAGAGCGAATACGACGGTACGTTTTCCGCCGGCAGATCGGGCTCCTCCCATGTCGATTCCCGCCGCCGAGAACCCTGCTGCCCTCCGCGTCGATTCCCACCGGTCTCCGGCCGTTCCACGGGCACCCCCGCCCCGCTACTGGCCGAAGCGGTGTCCTCGCTACGTGCCTCTGGCCGTTGTGAGGTCTGCAACTCCCCACCGCCGCGCTGCGACCCAGGCTCCTTGGTGCCCCCGGCCTCGACAACCTTGAGGGCCGCAGCCGCCCGCACATCCCGTAGGAAGAGGCGATGCCAACTCCCGGCCGACGTGAGCGCTCGGGTCGAGTCCTTGCCGCCCAACTGTGTAATCCGCCGATAGGGCCGCAACAACAACCACCCAACGACTCCGGTTAGCCAGATGAGTACCACCTGCAACCAGGCAGCCAGCGCAGCGGTTGACAGGATCAACGAGACCGCCAAAAGGTAGATCGCCGACCCTGCGCCGAAGATAATGATGTTGAAGACAGCCGCAATGACGGCGTTGCCCAAGCGGCGCAGACCGGCATTAGCCGGTCGGAGAATACCCACGGTGCCTAGCATCGGTGCCGCGATGACGGCCCATCTGAAGATCAGGAAGCCGAGAATTACCAGCACCGAAGCGGTGATGTCGAACAGTGCGAAGAATAGTGCCGAGAGGATTGCCAGGAAGCCAGCGCCGATGCGGTCCATGCCCTTGGTGCCCTGCAGATGCTCGTACGCTTCTGGGTCTTCGGTCTTGATTCGCTCGGCGATCTCCTTCCAGCGGTCGCTCTTCTCCTGGGTCTTCTTGCTCCGGACGACCGACTCGAGCGGCGGTTCGTTACCTCCGGCGGCCGCGCGACGTTCGTTCTCCTCGCGGGTATGCTGCTCGTCGGAGCGGATCTGTTCGATTTCATCCCATGTGAATGATCTTGCGTCGTACAGTGCCGGGCCGTATTTCTTAGCAGTCTCACTGTCGGCGGTACCGAGAGTTCCCCGGAGCCAGTTTCGATACAATAGTCCGTCCACGACGGTGTCGCTGGCGCGTACGGCCGGCGGTCGATGGTCCTTGCACGAGTCGACGTCGATTATGCACGTTCCGTCCTTGGACTCGTCGGGCGGGCCGACGGCATCGTGGATTACGCCGAGACTCGACGTGAGCGTCTGGTCGGCAAGGTGGGCCGACCAGGTTGGCCAGGCTGCTAGCGCGCTCATCAGAATCATGACGAAAACGGCCCATCCGGCAGTTGTCATCGCATTGGACAGGTCGGATTGTCGTGATCGCCAGAGAAGGTAAAGTCCGACGATTGCGAGGGTCACCGCACCGAATGGGGTGAACACCTTGTCATAAATTGCGCGCGTTGCCTTTTCGACCAGCGGATCGGCCCAGCCCCACATATACGATGGGTCCCACGCGCGCTCGCGCAGCGCGTCCGAGGCGCCGACGATCGACGTTGCCAGGAGGAATTCGCCGTTTGCGACGGTGTTTTCGAATTCGGCACTAGGGTTCGTTACTATGGACGCGCACTTAAGGTCGTAGGTGTTGAAATCGTAGCCGGCGTAACCGTATTGGCTGTAGCGGCCTTGGATGCCGTTTTGCTTGGACGAAGGCAAACGCTGAGCGAACCAGCCGGCCATTCCGGAGTCGGGGGCATCGGGGGTGGGCGCATCGAGGCAACTCGCGCGGCTCGCAATGTCACTCTTCAGGCCGGCTGCGCACCGATCGAAGTTGAGTGGGTTGCGCCACTCCTCGACGGTGCAAAGCTTGTCGGTCGGGGCGTATGCCGGGGAGGCCGTGGCGAGTGTGGCGGGGGCCCCGAACAGGGTGGCCATGGCCGTGACGAGGACCACGGCCACGTACACGGGTAGGCGTCTCACCGATCGTCCTCCGGGTCGTCGTCGTGGATGTCCACAACCTCGCCGCCGATAGCGGTCGAGGAGGGGGGCGTGCCCGGCGTCGTGTCCAGGTACCGCAGCAGCTCCGACACGTACGAGACGTCCACCCGGACCTTCTGCACCCGGCCGTCCACGTCGCGCATCACGAACTCGCGGAAGCCCAGGCGCGACGACGAGCTCGTGTCGACCTGGGAGAGGGCGGCCAGCGTCTGCTCGTAGCCGACGTCCGTGGGGACCCGCAGGAGGCGCAGGGCCTCGGCGGCGATCTCGGCGTCCTCGGCGATGCGGCCCACGAAGACGGTGGAGACGAGGTTCTGCACGTCCAGGCCGAGGATGTCCTTCGGGTTCTGCGACGCGACCAGGGCGGCCAGGTTCCACTTGCGGGAGTCGCGGGCTAGGCGGACCAGGAACGAGCGGCCCGAGCGCCAGCCCTCCATGAAGTGGGCCTCGTCCAGGCCGACGAGCTTGCGGGCGCTCATGTCGCCGCCGTAGCAGCGGCGCACGGCGAGGCGGTGGGCGGTGTGGAGCATGGGGAGGGCGAGGGATTCCTCGGCCGACCAGTACTCGCGCTCGATCTTGAGGTCGGGGAGGCGGAGGCCGGCCATGGTGATCACGGTCAGGGCGGCGTCGGCGCCTAGGAGGCCGGGGGGCGGGGAGCCGAAGAAGAGCATGGCGAGGGGCATCTCGGCGGTGTCGAGCAGGAGGTTGCCCAGCTCGGCGGCCTCGTGGTCGCCCGTGTCGCGCAGCGCGCGGATGACGTCCTCGAGGGTTGAGGACTCCTCGGCCGGCACCTGGCGGACGGCGTGGCGAAGGAGCGTGGCGGTCGAGGCCTCGCGGGCCACCTGGGGTGGTACGAGCATCATGCAGATGTCCTGCACGAGCATCCGGCGCTCGGCGCGCGCGTTGGAGATCGAGATCTCGAACTCGCGGTCGCCGGCCGGGCCGGGGGCGTAGTGGCCTCGCTGCGGGGTCGGGATGAGCGAGTAGGGGGCCAGCGTGCCCTGCTCCGAGCCGGTCAGGTTCAGCACGCGGGAGAACGGCGCCAGCTCCGGCATTTGGCACAGGCGCGCCAGGGGTCCGGAAGGATCGAGGAGCGTCACCTGTACCCCGCGCCGCGTGGCCAGATAGCCCAGGGCGCCCATGAGGGTCGACTTGCCACCGCCGGGCTCGGCCACGAAGACCGCCAGGCCCGAGCGTTCCCGCACCTCCATCGGGAAGTGCAGGTCAAGGAAGACGGGGCGGCGGGAGGTGCCCGCGGTGCGGCCGATCAGGTCGCCGCGCCGGTCGCCGACGGTGGAGGCGGCCTGGGGGAGGGCGGCGGCGAAGAGCTTGACGGGCATGCGGCGCACGTAGCCGGTGTTGGCCAGCGGCTCGCCGGGGATGAACTCGCGCGCCAGCCAGTCCTGGTTTTTCGGGTGCTGCAGCGCAACGCGCATCTCGCGGGAGTACATCTGCGTGACCCTGCGCGCCCGCTCGAGGCACTCTTCGCGGGTGCGCCCGCTGATCGCGACGCGGTGCCAGCCGTGCGCGCGGGACGAGTCGACGGGCAGGCCGGTGCTGATCTCGTCGCCGATGGTCAGCGCGCGCTTGGCCAGCCGCTCCAGCTCGGGCGGCGCGTCGATGCCGTGCTCGCTGTAGTCGGCCTGCTGGGAGCGGATCAGGCGCAGCCGGTGCTCCAGGTTGCGGAAGGAGTCGCCCGGGCCCAGGATGTCGATCCGCGACGACAGCTCCATCGGCCACGGCAGGCGCTCGTGGAAGTGCAGCCAGGGCTCGTGCCGCTCGGGGATCTCCAGCGGCTCCATGCGCCCGACGGTCAGGACGGCGACGTGGCGCTCCTCGCCGGTGACCCGGTTGACCAGCTTCACGGTCGACCCGTACGGCGTGCGGTACCGCTCGACGGACTCGGTCAGCGCGAGGAGGTCGCCGGCGCTCCAGCCGCCCTCGAGGGTGGCGATGCTCGACGGCGGCGACATGCCCAGCGCCACCGAGCGGTAGAGCAGCCACTCCAGCTCGAAGGAGGTGACCCGCCGCCCGCGCATGCCGAACGCGCCCAGCACCTCGTCGAACTGCTCCACGGTGCGGGCCATCCGGCGGCGCTCGGCGTCGGCCACGCCGCGCCGGAAGAGTGCGCCGATGCGCTCGGTGAACGTGTCGCCCAGGGTGCGCCGCGCGAAGGCGATGCCGAGGTACGTCTGACCCTCCGCATGGTTGCTGGAGAGCAGGTGCTTCTGGGCGGCGACCAGGTGATCGGCCCACGACGGGCCCCCGGCTGAGGGCAGTGGCCGCGGGGTGTTGGCGTCGACCACGCGCGCCCACTGGTCGGCCGGGAACGGCCGGGTGGTGCGCCGGAGGTGCAGCCGGAAGCCGGCCAGGCCGGCGTACTGCTCCGAGATCGCCGACAGCAGCGCCTCCCGCTCGGCGTCGGGCCGGAAGGCCCACCGCACCTCGGGCAGCCAGTACCACGCGGTCACCGTGTTCGGCGTGAACGTCAGGTGCCCGGCGATCTCGGTGATCGCCAGGTCGATCGCGGCGCTGCGGTCCTTGTGCTTCGGCTTCGGCGTGCGGTCCAGCGGCGTCTTCCTGCCCCGTTGCGGCGGCGGTGTCATACGCGGCGGGCGGGGCGGCTGCTGCACGGGCACCCCGCGCTCGGGCGGCGTGCGCCGGGCCGGTGGAGCCGGAGCCGTGCTCACCGCCGAGGCGTTTTTCCTAGGTGTACCGCCGGAGCCGCCCATCCCGGGCCGCCCACCTTGCCCGGAAGGGCGCTCGCCGGGCCGCCCGCCGGGCAGTCCGGGACGCTCCCCGGTCCGTTCCCCGGTTCGTTCGCCGGGCAGTCCAGGACGCTCCCCGGTTCGGTCGCCGGGCCGATCGGCGAGCAGGCCGGGCCGTCCGGCCGGGAACCCGGGGCGCTCGCCGGTCCGTTCCCAGAGGCGCTCCCCGACCTGATCGGCGGGGCGCTCGGCCGGCCGGGCCGGGCGGTCGCTCAGCGCGGGCCGGCCGCTCAGCCGGTCCCCGTTGGCGCGCGCCGGCTCGCCGCCGCGCGTCCCGCCCCGCTTCGAGACCCGCAGGTCCTCGGGTGCCCGCGGCGCGCCGGACGAGGGCGCCGCCGAGATCGGGACGCCGGAGATCGGCCGGGTGTGCTCGGCCCGCTCGCCGGCCCCGGGCTCCAGCGACCGGAGCCGATCGACTGGCGGGTCGTCGAACAGCCCGAGAAAGGGCGAGTCGACGTCGGGCGTCGGCCTGCCGGCGGCCGCGCCGGGCATCGGGTTGGGTCCGGTGCCGCGGAACATCGCGACCCGGCCCCCCTCGGCGGCCGCCCGCAGCCCGCCATCGTAGTCGGTTGACTGCGCAGCGTCGTCGTCGATGTCCGGCCGGTCCTGATAGCCCCCAGTCTTGCGGGGCGGGGGAGTGGTCATGCGAGATCACCGGTGAGTTCCGGGCGGATCCGCACCTTGGAGGCGACCAGCCGGGCGTCGCGCAGCTCCGTGCTGGGCTCGCGGGTGTGCCGCCAGTCGGTCAGGGCGGTGCGGACCACCATGCGGGCAGGTCGATCCGGGTCGACGTAACGGAAGATCAGCGACGTCGCCACGATCGCGAGGGCGATCTCGTAGGCGGGGAAGTAGTCGACGTGCAGCGTGATCAGGTAACGGATGAACATGAATAGCGGCACCATCAGCGCGAACACCCCGTACTGCGCGTACGGCAGCTGGATGGGCAGCGTGTACCCGGGCGGCCCGAGGTAGACCAGGCGGGCCCGGTAGATGTCGTCGTCAGTGCGCAGGCGCATGGGAGGTCGGCCTACTTGAAGATGAGGTTGACCAGCGAGTCACCGAAGAAGAACAACGACGCCGCGCCGGCCACGAACGCCAGACCGATGATCGCGATCGCCGAACTCGTGAGAACGCGCGAAACCTCGCCCTTGCTGGCCCGGCCGATGAAGATAACTCCGAGGGCCGCGAGCAGGATCGGCACGATCTTGGTCGTGAAGAAGTTCAGGACGGCGTCGGTGTTGATCGTTTTCGGCTCGGGCGCCGGCGTGGGGGCGAGGGCGATCGCATCCACGGCGCGTGCGGCAGAGCCCCACACCGCCTGGCCGATCTCCACCAACATCATCAGACCTCCCCGGAGGCGCGACGGGCAAGGTGCACGTCGCGCGTTAAGCCTCGCCGAAAAGACGACCCCGCGGTATCACCGCGGCTGCTGTGTCGCCCTCCGGCGGAACCTTATCCGGGTGTTTGCCCTGCTAAATGCCCATTGTCGGGTTTAACGGTCCGAATAACGTTCACTTGCAGAGAGTACGGGTGCAGCCCCCTTTCCAACAAGCTGACCGGTCCGTGCTCAGTGTGCACAGTGTGACGTCTGAGGTGCCCCGGCGCGCCGTACGTCCGGTTCTCGCAGGTCGCCCCCGGGTGGCTCCGTTGAGTTGAGTACCTTCATTCAAGTGATGCTCTTGCGACGTCCCACGCCGGTGGTGATGGGCGTGCTCAACGTGACCCCGGACAGCTTCTCCGACGGCGGTCGCTACGCGGACCTGGACGCGGCCGTGGAGCACGCGCGGCAGATGCGCGACGAGGGCGCCGACGTCATCGACGTGGGCGGGGAGAGCACCCGGCCGGGGGCGGACCGGGTCGACGCGCCGATCGAGCTGGCCCGGGTGCTGCCGGTGATCCGGGCGCTGGCCGCCGAGGGCGTGTCGATGAGCATCGACACGACCCGCGCCGCCGTCGCCGCTGCCGCGCTGGAGGCCGGCGTCGAGCTGGTCAACGACGTCTCCGGCGGGCTCGCCGATCCCGACATGGCCCGGGTGGTGGCCGACGCCGGCTGTCCCTGGGTGCTCATGCACTGGCGCGGCCACTCCCGCCGGATGGCCGACCTGGCCGTCTACGAGGACGTGGTCAAGGAGGTCGCGGCCGAGCTGCTGGAGCGGGTCGACGCGGCCGTCGCCGCCGGCGTGGCCCCCGACCGGCTCATCCTCGACCCGGGCCTGGGCTTCGCCAAGAAGCCGGAGCACACCTGGCGGCTGGCCGCCCACCTGCCCGACCTGATCGGCCTCGGGCACCCGGTGCTGGTCGGCTCCAGCCGCAAGTCCCACCTGGGCCGGCTGCTGGCCGACGCGGACGGCCACGACCGCCCGACCGCCGAGCGGGAGGCCGCGACCATCGCCACGACCGTGCTCTCCGTCGCCGCCGGCGCCTGGGGTGTGCGCGTGCACGAGGTCCGTGGCAACGTGGATGCGATCAAGGTGTGGCAGGCGACGAAGGCGGCGAAATGATCTCGGGATCGGATCGGATCGAGCTGCGGGGGCTTCGGGTCCGCGGCCACCACGGGGTGTTCGACTTCGAGCGCCGCGACGGCCAGGACTTCGTGATCGACGTGGTGCTCGAACTCGACCTGCGCCCGGCCGCGGCCTCCGACGACGTCGCCGACACGGTGCACTACGGCGAACTGGCGCAGGGGCTGGCCGCGGTGGTGGCCGGCGAGCCGGTGAACCTCATCGAGACGCTCGCCGCGCGCCTGGCCGACGTCTGCCTCGCCGACGGCCGGGTGGCGGCGGCCACCGTGAGCGTGCACAAGCCGCAGGCCCCGATCCCGCTGGACTTCGCCGACGTCGCCGTGGTGATCCGCCGGGAGCGGGCGTGACCGTGGCGGTGCTGTCCCTGGGCAGCAACCTCGGGGACCGGGAGGCGCACCTGCGCGGCGCGGTGGCCGGGCTCGGCGCCGCCTTGCTGGTCGTCTCAGGGGTCTACGAGACCCCACCCTGGGGCGATGCCGACCAGCCGCACTACCTCAACGCGGTGCTGCTGGCACGCGATCCGGGGGCCGCGGCCGCGGACTGGCTGGCGGTCGCCCGGCGGCTGGAGGAGGCGGCCGGCCGCGTGCGTGACCCTGCGCGCCGCTTCGGCCCGCGTACCCTTGACGTTGATGTGATTGCCGTTTGGACCGACGACGGGGAGCCGGTGACCTCCGACGATCCGGACTTGACGCTGCCGCACCCGCGCGCCCACCTGCGGGCGTTCGTGCTCCGGCCGTGGCTCGACATTCAGCCGTACGCCCAGCTACCGGGCCATGGCTGGGTCAACGACCTGCTCCGAACGGAGCAGGTCGTCGGTGACCTCGCCGACCTGCGCCCAAGAGTTGACGTCCACCTCGATTCGTGATCTGGAGCCGAAGCGATGGCCACGCCGTCACCTGAAGACCCCCGCACGAGCGGACCGAACGGCCCGAACGGCCAGAAGAACCGCATGGAGCCGACCAGCCCGGCCACGCTGGTCGTCGCGGCGCTCGCCACCACCGCGCTGGCCTGGATCGTGATCAGCAACTTCTGGAACAGCCTGCCGACGCTTCCCTGGCTGCCGCCGCTGACGCTCATCGGCCTCGCCATCTTCGAGGGCATCGAGGCGTACTCCACCCGCAACCGCATCCTGCGCAAGGAGGGCGCCGGCCCGCTCCAGCCGCTGGTCATCGCGCGGTACGCGGTGCTCGGCAAGGCCTCGGCGCTGGTCGCCGCCCTGTTCGGCGGGATGTACGTCGGCCTTTCCACCTGGCTGCTCACGCAGCGTGGCGTGCTGGCCAAGGTTTCCGAGAACCTGCCCCAGGCCCTCCTCGGCGTGGCCGGCTCGATCGTGCTCATCGCCGCCGCGCTCTGGCTGGAGCGCGCCTGCCGGGTCCCGCCGAACGGCCGGGACAAGGATCTGCCCAGGCAGAACCGCCAGGACGGGGCGGACCGGGCGCCGGACGACCAGATCGCCTGACCGCCTTCACGCAGCGTGCTGGGAAGCTGTCGCAAGGAAGATACAAAGAGCGCGCCGGGGTCTGTCGCAGGTCACAATCCGCGGTTACTGTGCGACGCGTATCCGTCCGTTGGCAGGAGGCGCGCGCCATGGCCTACGACGACTCGCGGTTCCGCGGCGAACCAGGGTTCCGGGAGGAGCCCGACTTCCGCCCCGAGGACGCACCGACGCTGGGCGGCCAGTCCGTGTACACCCCGGGCACCTATCCCGTCTCGCCCGCTTACGGCGCGCCGTCCAGCGACGTCACCACCCTCGGGCTGAACCGGCGCGCCACGCCCACCGCCCAGCAGCTCGGCGACGTCTTCGACGACCCCGAGCACGGCGAGCCCGGCCGCGACCGGCTGGCCGTGCACGTGCTGTGGGAGATGGTCCTGCTGCTGGCCGCGGGCGCGCTGTTCTACCTGCTGCACGACGCCCGCCCGGCCGCACTGCGCGGCGCCGACCTGCAGTCGCTGCTGCTCTCCGGCGCCGAACTCGGCCTGGTCGCCGTGGCCGTCGGGCTCACCCTGCGGGCCGGCGCGGTCAACCTGGCCGCCGGCCCGATCGCCTTCGCCGCCGCGCTGTTCTTCGCCAACAACTCCGACCGCAGCCTGGCCACGACGGCCGGCATCACCGGCCTGATCGCGCTCGGCGTGGGCGTGGTGATCGCCGTGCTGGTGGTCGCCTTCCACGTGCCCGGCTGGGCGGCCAGCCTCGGCGTCGCCTTCGCCCTGGTCGCCTGGATCGCCGCCCAGCCCGACGAGAAGGTGGCGACCGGGGCGTACGACCCACACCACCACGCCCTGTGGTGGGCCGTCGGGGTGGCCGCGCTCGGCGTCGGCGGCGCGGTCCTCGGCCTGATCCGCCCGGTGCGCCGCGGCCTCGGCCGGTTCCGCCCGGTCCGCGACCCGGCCGACCGGCGCGGCGGCGGCGCGGCCGCCTTCACCGGCCTGGCCATCGCCGGGTCGGCCCTGCTGTGCGCCGTCGCCGGGGTGCTGATCGCGCTGCACACCCGCACGGTCGCCGCCTCCGGCAGCGCCGCCGCGATCGACGGCCTCGCCTACACCGGCCTGGCCCTCGGCGCCGCGCTGGCCGGCGGCACCTCCGCCTTCGGCCGCCGCGGCGGGGTCCTCGGCACCGTCCTCGCCGCCGCCGGGATCACGCTGTTGCTGCGCTACACCGCGGCCGAGGGCTGGAGCCTCTCCCCGTTCGCGCTGGCCGCCGGGGCCATCGGGGTCGGCCTGGTGGTGACCCGCCTGGTCGAGACCTTCGGCCGGCCGCGCACCGAGCCCGTGGGCGGCGAGGACAGCTGGACCCCGCCGTCGATCATCACGCCGCAGCCGGAGCCCGAGGACTCCTGGTCGCCGCCCTCCAGCCGGACCGACAGCTGGCCCGCGACCGGCGCCACCCAGGACTGGGGCGTCGAACAACGCTGGGACACCCGATAAAATCTTCTCCATGACCGATGTCACGCTGGACCAGCTCGACGCGTTGCCCACCGAGGAGCTCCGGGAGCGCGCCTTCGCCCTGGCCCGCCAGCGGCACGACATCAAGTTTTTCTGGGACCTGTTCACGCACGTCACGGCGAGCGACAACGACACCCAGGACGGCTGGATCGGCTCGCTGGACGCGACCATCGACGACGCGGTAGCGCTGTGGCGGGAGGCCACCGGGCACCACTACGGCGACGCCGAGCCCTTGGTCCGGGCCGCATTCATCGACTACATCCTGCAGCACGGCAAGTAGGCGGATGCCTCCCGGCCGCGGAAAATCCCGAAACCTGGCGGTTTCAGGATTTTTCGGACTTATACCCCGGCGGTGGTTTCCAGGGGTCGTTGCAACACGGCGTTTCAGTTGGTGGTGAGGAACTGGGCGAGGCGTTCGGCTGGGGTGTCCCAGCCGAGGGTTTGG